>JBAUYV010000260.1:0-10247 GCA_049584975.1 Xanthobacteraceae bacterium
CGCCGCGCCGCCGGATGCTGCTGATCACCGCGAGCGACCGGCCTTCGAACGCGTGGTGCTCGCGGATGATGGTCACCGAGTTCGGAATATCACGGTGATGGGTAGTCTGTGGCCGCTTCCTTTGACAGCATCGATTGGGAGCTTTTGCTCAAGGCTGTCCATCATCATACGGACTGTCCATGGGTACTGCTCTACATCGAGCGCTGGCTGAAGGCCCCGATGCAGATGGAGGATGGCAGCGTCGTACCGCGCACATCAGGAACTCCTCAGGGCGGGGTCGTAAGTCCCGCTTTGGCGAATCTGTTCCTGCATTACGCGTTCGACATGTGGATGGTGAGAACCTTCCTCGTATCCCGTTCGAGCGATATGCGGACGATATCATTTGTCACTGCAAGAGCGCCGAGGAGGCGCGGGCACTCTGGGGTGCGATTGCTGACCGCTTCGCGGCCTGCAAGCTGGTGCTGCATCCGCAGAAGACGAAGATTGTCTACTGCAAGGATGTGAACCGGCGCGGCGACTTCCCCGACATCCACTTCGACTTTCTCGGCTTCCAGTTTCGAGCCCGAAAGATCATGTGGATGACGGCGGAGGGACGCATCTTCGCCCACAGTTTCCAACCCGCCGCCAGCCCGCAAGCGTTGACGCGCATCGGCTGCGATATTCGCGGTTGGGCGCTGCATCATCGCAGCGACAAATCCCTGACCGAGCTGGCCCAGATGTACAATCCGTGCATCCGCGGCTGGATCGTCTACTTCAGTCACTTCTACAAGACGCAGTTGCGTCCGACCCTGAAGCGGATCGATGCCTATGCGCCTTTCGGTTGAGGTTCTCCCAATCCTTGGCGAGCCTTCGGCATCGATTGAGCCAAGCGATGGAACGCTCGACGATCCAGCGCTTGGGCAAGACCATAAATCCGTTGACCCGATCCGAGCGTTTGACGATTTCTACGTCGAGATGCGGCAGAGCTTTTGCAAGCGCTTTCGCAAATTGCGGTCCTTGATACCCGCCGTCGGCGAAGAGCGTCTTCAAGAACGGAAACATCCCGAACAAGGTCGCCATGACGAGAACGCCGCCATCGCGATCTTGAATGTCGGCCGGATGAACGATGGCGTGGAGCAGGAGACCTAATGTGTCGACAAGAATGTGCCGCTTCTTGCCCTTGATCTTCTTGCCCGCATCGTACCCGTGCGGATCAATACACACCCCCCTTTTTCTGCGCTTTTCACGCTCTGGCTGTCGATGATGGCGGCAGTAGGACTGGCTTCCCGTTGAGCTTGCTCGCGACACTGCTCATAAAGTGCGTGGTGGATCCGTTCCAATGTGCCGTCATAGGTCCACAGATCGAAGTAGTCGTAGACCGAGCTTTTCGGCGGCAGGTCTTTCGGGATCGCGCGCCACTGACAGCCAGTTGAGAGAATGTACATGAGGCCGTTCACCACCTCACGTATGTTCACCGTCCGCTTGCCACCGCCGGGCTTGCCGGGCGGGATCAGTGGTTCGACCAGCCTCCATTCGTCGTCGGTCAAATCGCTTGGATATCGCAACTTACTACGGTCGTAACGGGCGCGGTTCTGCCTCGTCCACATCGGTGACCCCTCCTCGAATCAGGCCACCACTCTTGAATCACACATCATTCATATGATTCAAGAACTCTCCGGACAGACACTCAGAGAAAGCTCAACCCTAAAGGGCCGAGATTCTGTCAGGTTGCAGCCAGTCCCCGGAGAGTGCTACGCGTCGTCAGCTGCGAATGTGCGACCGTCGCGGCGGATGCTCAAGCATCATCCTTATGCTCGGCTAGAAGGATGTCCATTTCATCGCCAACTCCGTAACCGAAGTTGTGGCTCATGCTCCGTACCGCATCGAGGCGGTCGAGCAAAGCATCACGTTGATCGCTTTGCAGGGTGCTTGAAATCTTGAGCGCCCGTTGGAACATTTTCACCAAGGCATTGAAGTACGCTTCATCTGCAAAGCCGAATGCATTACTGAAATCGGAAGCGCACTCACAATAGAACACCATTAGTTCGGCAAGCCCTTCGGGTCGCCCTATAGCGCTCTGATAGCCCGTAATTACATTTTTTGCCTTCGAGACGGACACATTCTGGTTTTTGAGCACATCAGGCGACAGCCAGCGATCGATCTTTGTTTTGTAAGGCTTGAGCACGTCTGCACCGAGGCCAAAACGGGCGTGCAGGAAGGCTTGGTTGTCCTTACTGGCGCCGTACAGGTCTTTCACCAGCCCAAGCAAACCGGTGCGGCCAAATTCAGCCAGCTTGGCTTTGACGTCACTCCAGGTAGGAGATTTCTTCTGGATCATCGCGTTACATTAAATCCCCTCGCGGGTACTACGAATCGTTCCCTTAGACTCCACTTCAAGTCGGCACCGCGCCTTGCTATTTCACCATTGGGTCTCTCTGTTTCGCTCGGTTGCGGCGTCTAAGCTCATTGATCGCCCATCCAATACAACGGGCAACGACGTAGCCGATAGCTCCCGAGGGAATGGAGACATACCAGCGCGTCTCTAGCCAGTTTTGGAGCGTGAACGTGATCGCAACGCCAACTGGGATTGCGACGATCCTGAAGTCCGTCATTGGCGCTCCTCCTTTGGCACGCCGTAGCCCAACCCGCTCGCGTGGGGCGTTTGCAGCATAATTATGCCCTAATAATAGAACGGACGATGGCGGAGCGGCCGGAGGGCGGCACAGCTGCGCGCCCGCTATCGCGCCTCGGCAGCGTCAGCGGCCTTGCTTTGTGTGCAGCAAAACGTGCGGCCGGACCGCTGCAAAGCCCGTTGACCCTGCGCCGACGAGCGAATATCGTCGATGAATCAATGCAATATCTGATCAATGATTGATCGACTGATCGCCGGATTCGGGGCTGGCCATGGCGGGAAAAACGGTCACGCGTGCGGATCTGTGCGAGGTGGTCCACCGGCAGGTCGGCCTGTCGCGCAGCGAATCCGCCTCCCTCGTGGAGTTGGTGCTCAAGGAGATCACCGATTGCCTTGAACGTGGCGAAACGGTGAAATTGTCGTCGTTCGGCTTGTTCGTCGTGCGAAAGAAGGGCCAGCGCATCGGCCGCAATCCGAAAACCGGCATGGAGGTGCCGATCTCGGCGCGCCGTGTTATGGTGTTCAAGCCGTCCACCACTCTCAAGCAGCGGATCAATTCCCCGGCGAAAGGCAAGGTGCCGACGGCCTCGCTTGGCGTCGCGCCAATGCGGGGCACGTCAGCCTCGACCAGATGAAGGTCATGAGTGCGATCGAGCGCTGCCGTACGGTGGTGCTCAGCGGCCATGTTTCGCGCTGTGAGGATCGCGCACACGGTCAACTGAACTCGTTGCGCACCGACGAGGTGATCGAGTAACTGATCCGAGAATTTATATGTTGGGATAGGTGCACGCTGCCCCGTGCTGCGTTGCACCGAAGTCTCGCAGAAAAGTTACGTTTCGGGTCAACCAGCGACATCGTGGGAAGGCTGCGTCACGGTAGCTTTACTCCCCCAAGCCGACATCTGCTTGCGCCGCAATTATCGGTCGGGTGCGGAAGAGTGTTAGGACCGCGCGCGTCAATCTTTGAATGGGTCAAACTCTCCGCTCCCGGCCATCGCGACCGCGAACGGTCGCAGCGTGTGCAGCACTTTGATGGTGTTGGCGTGCTCGGCGATGACCTCGGGCAGGCGACGGTAGGCCATGGGGCTTTCATCGAGATCGGCGCCGACAAGCGTCACGCCGCGCTTTTGAAGCCATGCATCCATCTGCTCGCGGGTGAAACGGCGCTTGGCTTCCTTTCGGCCGAATAAACGGCCAGCTCCGTGGATGGTCGAATAGAGCGAGGCCTTCGCTTCCGGGCTATCGACGCCCTCGATGATAACGGCGTCGTCGCCCATCGAGCCGCCGACGAAACCGCGCTGTCCTGGGAATGCCGGGGTCGCACCTTTGCGCACCACCCATAAATCACGGCCGTTGTGGTTTTCCCGCCAAGCGTAGTTGTGGTGGTTGTGCACCATGTCCGTGACGGCGCCTCCGATGATCTTACGCACGCGCTCGATGACCCACTCGCGCCCGGCGTAGGAGTACCGGCCTGCAAGCTCCATCGCGGCGATGTATCGGCGTCCGAGCTCGCTGTCCTCGTCGATCACTGCCGGTGGCACGTTCATGCCGTCCTTGCCGCCCGCTGCCTTGAGGTAGCGCGTGGCGCTGGTGTGCCCTAAACCGCGGGAGCCAAAGTGCACACCAATCCAGACAAAGCCATCCTCGTCGCGCATCAGGTCCACGTAGTGGTTGCCCGACCCGACCGTGCCGAGTTGACTGACGGCCTTTTGCCGGTAGGCCTCCATGTCGGATTCGCGCCAAGCGTCCGCGTCGTCGAATAGCTCGGCTTCGACCCGCTCATCGTTGGTGCGCCCGACGCCGAACGAGATCACCTTGGATACGTCGCGAATGATGTCGCCGAGTTGGTCGTGGATGGCGGCGAACGGCGTATCGAGCCGCACCGCCATGTTGCCGCATCCGATGTCGAAGCCCACCCCCGAAATGCTGATTTGTTTCTCATAGGCGACGACGCCGCCGACCGGCTGCGCATAGCCTAAGTGACCATCGGCACAGATCACACCAGCGACGACGTTGCCAACCGACATGCAATTGCGCATTTGAGCGACAGTTGCTTCGTCGTGCTGGCCGAAGATCTTGAGCGGACTATTTTGAAATTCCGCTGCCTGCGGTGCGATAGCTGCAATCTGTGTTGCCGTAGCCGCTGTCTCTCGCGCCATGTGTTCAGCGCGCGCCGCATCGCGGAACGCGCACCATGTCGGCATCGACCGCTGGCCGGGTCGCTCGATCCTAGCATCTGGATCGAGGCCGGCCGCGCTCGCCAGTTCACGAGCGCGGGCCTGATAGGGGTCAGGGCGTCGCATTTGCAGCCTCCTATTTCATTCGGTTCTCAGATCCAACTGCCACAGCGGGCTAACGCCAGGGTAGTGAATCCGCGTGAAAGCCAACCGTGAACGTCCAGGAATTTGGCACCGGTGGTAGGGATTGAACCCACGCTGACGCGGTTTTGGAGACCGCCGCTCTACCGTTGAGCTACACCGGTATTTGGTACTGGCGGGTGGAGTCGAACCACCGTAAGCACATTCACAGTGTGCTGTCCTGCCGTTAGACTACACCAGCGTGATTGGTCGCTCATGTCGGGGTCGAACCGACCTAGTCCTCCTCATGAGAGAGAACTCCTTCCCTGCCGAGGCTGAGCGCTGGAGCCGGGAGCACGATTCGAACGTGCGCGCACTAGCGTGCGACCTCCGCTTCAAAGGCGGGTCGGTTTGACCTCTCCCGCATCCCGGCAAAATGGAGCCACGTATCGGATTCGAACCGATGTCATCCCGCTTGAAAGGCGAGCATCCTGGGCCGCTAGACGAACGTGGCGGAATGGAGCGGGCTGCGAGACTCGAACTCGCTTTGTCAGCTTGGAAGGCTGATGCACAACCCATATGCCAAACCCGCGAACTGGCGGAGAGTGCAGGAGTCGAACCTGCCCGACCCGAAGGTCTCGTCGCGTTAGCACCGCGATGCCTTGCCGCTCGGCCAACTCTCCGTATTTGGTGATCGCAGAAGGATTCAAACCCTCGACCTCCCGATTAGGATTCGGGCGCTCTATCCGCTGAGCTATGCGATCGCGCTCTCGGCAGGATTCGCACCCGCGTGCATCCGCTTAGAAGGCCGCGGCCTTATCCATTCGAGCCACGAGAGCATGGAGGTGCAGGGGTCGGTGTCGAACCGACTCATGACGCTTTTGCAGAGCGCCGCGTTCCCGTTTCGCCACTGCACCGAGACTGGCACCCCTTGATGGAATCGAACCACCGTATCTGCGTTCAGAGCGCGGCGCCCTACCACTGAGCGAAAGGGGTATTTGGTCAGGGTGGCAGGTCACGATCCTGCGGCCTCCGCGTCCCAAGCGCGGCGCTCTGCCTACTGAGCTACACCCTGCTAACTGGCCTTCCCGACAGGAGTCGAACCTGCATTCCTCCCGGTTCGTAGCCGGGCGCTCATCCATTTGAGCTACGGGAAGATGATTGGAGCCTCCGACGGGATTTGAACCCGTGTTGCCGCCTTGAGAGGGCAGATTCCTGACCGCTAGAAGACAGAGGCGCGATTGGCTCCCGTCGCAGGATTCGAACCTGCCTTCGCCGGTTAACAGCCGGCAGCCCTCACCGAGATGGCTCGACGGGAATATTTTCAGAATATTTGTTGCTGAATTTGGTGGAGCCAGACGGAATCGAACCGACGACATCCTGCTTGCAAAACAGGCGCTCTCCCGACTGAGCTATGGCCCCGAAAATGGTGCACAAGGATGGGATCGAACCACCGACGCGCGCGCCTTCAACGCGCCGCTCTACCTCTGAGCTACTTGTGCGAAATGGAGCGGCCGGTGGGAAATCGAACCCATCGTCCCCACGTTGGCAACGTGGTGCTCTACCATTGAGCTACGGCCGCGAATTTGGTGGGCAGGGATGGATTCGAACCACCTCAGAATGAACGGCGCTTTTACAGAGCGTTGGGCTCACCAGTGCCCAGCCTGCCCGAAATTGGTTGCAGGGGCGGAAGTCGAATCCGCCTTGAGCAGCTTATGAGACTGCCTGGGTCCCGGACCTCCCTGCTGGAAAGTTGCGAGGCTTCTCATCTTGCTCGCGCGCCGCCGGTACATCTGCGGGCGGCAGAGAAGTGGCGGAGAGCCGACGTGTCGATCGCCATGGCTTGCGCCACTCACCCGCTTCGAACGGGGATCAGGGGCCGCCCTGATTGACTCTCCATGGCGGAAGGCCGTGGTCTTGATCCACAATGCTTGCGCATCCAATCCGCTTCCAACGGATGCCGACCTCCCGGTCGGTTGACCTTCCGGCTGGCGGATGGCGGGCGCACTCGAAGCCCATGCCTTGCGGCACCGTCGGTTTTCAAAACCGCGCCGGTCACCCGGCCGGTTCACCATCCATATTGGCCATCACGGCGGGACTCGAACCCGCAACCTTCGCCTTCGGAGGGCGACACGCTGTCCATTGCGCCACGTGATGTCGTTATTGTTCGAGGCCGATGTCCCAGTACAGATAATCGACCCAGGTCTCGTGCAGATAGTTCGGCGGGAACGTCTTCTTGGCCGCCATGAGATCGTGCGCGCTCGGCTCACGCGGCGCCCGAAACGGCTTCATCGCCGTCGAGTTATCCTTGAGCACGTTGCACGGCGAGCACGCCGCGACGACATTGTTCCATGATGTCGGGCCGCCGAGGCTCTTGGGGATCACGTGGTCGAAGGTCAGATCCGCGCTGGCGTGCTTCTCGCCGCAATACTGGCAGTGAAAGCGGTCGCGCAGGAACACGTTGAACCGCGTGAACGCGACGTGCTTAGGCACCGGATGGTACTTGCGCAGCGCCAGCACCGACGGCAGCCGCATCGTCGTCGACGGGCTGCGCACGACGGTGTCGTATTCCTCGACCACGTAGTGCGTCGCCTCGACTACGGCCTTGATGGCCCGATCCCACCGCAGCAGCGACAGCGGGAAATAACTCAGCGGTTGGAAGTCGGCATTGAGCACCAACGCCGGATGTGCGCGCATGATACCGATCTCCTTTGGCTTGCGATGTGGTGCGCCCGGCTGGACTCGAACCAGCGATCGACCCGTTATGAGCAGGTGGCTTTAGCCGCTAAGCTACGAGCGCGGTGAATGGTCAGGGCGGCAGGCTTCGATCCTGCGACCTCTCGGTTCCGAAGCGAGGGCTCTACCAGACTGAGCTACACCCTGTTGAATTGGCGCCCTGTACGGGACTCGAACCCGTCTCGCTCGATAGACAGTCGAGCCGCCTCACCCGATGCGTAACAGGGCTGTTGGTGTCCGCGGCCGGATTCGAACCGGCACGCCAAAGCGTCACCCTCTCAAGATGATGCGTCTACCGTTTTCGCCACGCGGACATGGAGGACCAGGCAGGATTCGAACCTGCGGTGGGCTTGAGCCATCGGATTAAGAGTCCGACCCGTTCGGCCGCTACGGTAACTGGTCCATGATTGGAGGATGTGGCGGGACTCGAACCCGCGGTGGGCGCTCGCGCGCCACCAGATTAAAAGTCTGGCCCGATCGCCGCTCCGGTCACACATCCGGAGCGTTTGTCTGTGCTGCTCATTTTGTTTCATCCTTGTTGTTGGTGGTAGAGGAAGGATTCGAACCTTCTGCCACCCGGTTATCGGCCGGGGCCCTCGCCATTCGGACTCTCTACCGTTGATGGGGCGCCCTGCTGGGATCGAACCAGCGGCCTTCGCCATGTCAGGGCGACGCTCTACCGCTGAGCTAAGAACGCATTGTTGGTACTCCCGCAGGGATTTGAACCCCGGATTGTCGGTGTGTAGGACCGATGCCTTTGTCCGCTTGGCGACGGGAGCGTGAAGTGGTGCGGGCGGCAAGTTTCGAACTTGCAAAGGTCCGGGGTTTAAACCCAGCGCGTCTTCCAGTTTCGCCACGCCCGCATAATGGTGCCCTCTGATCGACTTGAACGATCACGACCGAAGCCGGCGGTGTTTGAAACCGCTGCGTCTACCGATTCCGCCAAGAGGGCATTGGTGCGCGCGGAGGGACTTGAACCCCCACGGTGTTACCCGTCGCATTCTGAGTGCGGTGCGTCTTCCAGTTCCGCCACGCGCGCATGGTGCTCTCTGGTGGCTTCGATCCACCCACCTCCGAGATACCGACTCGGTGCTCTAGCGAATGAGCTAAGAGAGCGATGTTAAATTGGAGCCGGCAGAGGGGATTGAGTCCTCGCGCTCTCGCTTACAAGACGAGTGCTCTACACTGAGCTATGCCGGCGAATTGGTGCTGGTTCCAGGTCTCGAACCCGGCGCCTCCCGCGTACGAAACGGGCGCTCTGCCGACATGAGCTAAACCAGCCTGACAAAACCTTCGCCGAAACCAGTACGCTCGAGCTTGAGCGGCCTACGGGTCGAAGGGGCGCCTTATGCACAAGGGCGCCATCCTGGACGTTCACATCGTTCGATCCTTGCGGATCGCAATTCATGCCGGCCACAAAGCGGACAGCCGATGTCGCAGCGCGCACCGCTTGCCGGCAGGCAGCGACAAACGCAGTGACCCTGCGGTCACGCTTCGATCAGTTGGTTTGCTAGTGATGTTGCGGACCATTTGGTCCTCCGCTTTTTGCGGAGGCCAACGGTCTCCGCGGGTTACTCTGGTCTTAAGGTGAGCCCTAGTCCGGGCCTTTTCGTCCCTTGCATGGAACCGAAGACGCACGAAAACAGCCGATCGCTCGGTCGATTACTCGGCCGGGCGGCTGTTGTCAGTGCGATAAATGAGCGTGTCGAACGCATTGGTTCCTCGACGAAAGAGGCGGCGTTGTTTCATGAATTGACGGCGAAATCAAGACCCAACAAAAAGTAACGCTCGGTGGGCAAGCTGATTCTCTTCACGAAGAAGAGAGGAGATGGAGAAAACTGTACGCCGTCAGAGCTTGTCGGACAAAATGGGCTAATTGCGCAAGAGCACATCTGGCTCATCGTAGCCCCGTTGAATAGCCGCAAAGAATCGCTCGTCGGGAAGCCCCAGCGATGTGGCTGCGAGATCGTCTGGGAGATGGCCGGAAGGAGATCAGCTCTGTTACCCGGGCGTGTTACCCCGAGGACGCAAAGTCCTTTGCAATCACCGCTGCCCCCACACGGGTATGGTGACGGTTGGTTAAGCTAACGTCGAAAGGGTCGCAAAAATTTTGGCGGCATTTGATTCACAAAGAGGCCTTGGCGCCGTCACGCCGTTAAGTATCTCTCGGACTTCGGCCTGTGCGGCCTTGTGACGGCTCGGCCCTAACACATATTCCGCATAAGCCTGCCACCGGATCCCCTAGCAGGCGCGCCGCCGGCCTCACCCGATCACCAGATCGGGG
The DNA here is from genome assembly GCA_049584975.1 of Xanthobacteraceae bacterium. Classification (GTDB taxonomy): domain Bacteria; phylum Pseudomonadota; class Alphaproteobacteria; order Rhizobiales; family Xanthobacteraceae; genus BOG-931. The sequence goes on from JBAUYV010000260.1 coordinate 9,928, forward strand.
CCATTCGCTGGTAACCCGGCTGATAGCGAACCGTTGTGGGTCTAATCCTCGAGCGAGGAAAGGACCCCTGACGTGCGTGCTATCTCGACTATCAAACATCGCATCCGTATCGCGGACGACGCTCGCTACTTGACCATCGGGCAAGTGCGCGAGCGCTTCGGCGTGTCCGACATGTGGGTCTGGCGCCACATGCGCCGTCGTTAACCTCTCCTCTCTGGAATCTCCGCGCGCGCGAGAAGCGCGCCGCCGGCCGACTGCGGCGGCACCTGCCGCACCGGCCGCCATTTCCTTTTTGTGTTTTTCCTTTTTGTGTTTTCCTT
>JBAUYV010000261.1:0-10227 GCA_049584975.1 Xanthobacteraceae bacterium
CCTTCAGTCCATGGCGGGCGAGGTGCTGGCCCATATCGGCCCCCGGAATCTCATCCTGCTTGCCGCGTTCGTTGGCCACGATCACCAACTCGACCTGGCCGGCGCGCTCAAGCAGCGGCATCGCGTCGGCGATGGCGCGCGTCGCCTGCCGGCTGCCGTCCCAGCATGCCATCACCCGGTTGAGCGTGAGCGGCGCCTTTTGGATATAGGGGACGACGATCACCGGCCGTCCGGACTCGAACAGCGTGCCCTCGGCAATCAGCTCTTCGACGGCGTCCTTGTCCGGTTCGGCCTGCGCCACGATGGCGAGATCGAAGCGTCGCGCGATGCGGCCGAACTGCTCGCCGGCGCTGGCGAGGCTGGCGGGCAGCTTGGTTGGCTCGACGGTAAGACCCGCGCGACCGGCCGCCGCGTTGAAGCGGTCGATGGCGACCTTTGCGGCGGCTTCGTTGTCGCGCTGCTGCGACTCGATCACTTCCGGAGGAACGTAGCCGGTCGCCGCCACCGGCACGATCGGGTCGTACACAAAGGCGATGCCGGTAAGGTGGGCGCCGACCGTGCTGGCGACCGAGACGGCGAAATCTCCGGCGTAGCCGCCACTTTCGGCGACGCTCAGATTGACGACGATATCCTTGATCATTGCGGCGTTTCCTCCTGCCGGCAGTCGGAAGAATAATTTATGCCAAATTATGCCAACTCTTTATGCCAAGTTGTTCAGCAGCCGTAATTGAGCAAGATCAAGCCCGCTGGCGCGCCTCGTGCCGCCCTATTTTTTCTTGGTGCCGTCCGCATTGAACTCGGACACGTAAGCCCACAGATCGTTGATCTTCTGCTCGTCGTTGATGCCCACGAAGGTCATTTTGGTGCCCGGCACCATGGCCTGGGGATTTTTGATGTACTGCTTGAACGTCGCCGCGGCCCAGACGATTCCCGATTTCTTGTTGGCGTCGGAATAGGGGTAATCCGGGACGGTGCCGGCCTTGCGGCCGTCGAGGCCATTGAGCTCTGGGCCGAGCATGTTCCGCGCGTCCTCGCCGATCTGGTGGCAGGCTCGGCACAGGGCGAAGTCATGCTCACCCTTGGCGGCATCCTGTGCGGCGGCCGTGGCGGCCGAAGCGACTATCAGTGTTGCCGCCACCATCATCGATTTCATCATCCCCTTTTCCTTTCGCATTCCGTCGACCAAGCCGTTCAAGCGGGCGGGGCGTGGCCTGTCAACGGTCAAAATCGCCGTCCAGCTTATCGGCAAGCCATGGCCGTCGCTTTCGCGCTATAATCACACGTATCAAGGGGGAAGCGTAGGAGATGCGTGGATGACGATCGCAATGCCGCAATCCGATGAGGCGGTGCTGGCGCGCCGTGCCGAGATCGTGGCGGCGCTCAGGCGCATCGTGCCGGGTGAGGGCGTCATTGCTTCCGAGCAGGGCATGCGGCCCTACGAGAGCGATGGGCTCACCGCCTATCGCCAGCTTCCCATGGTCGTGGTGCTACCGGAAACCACCGAGCAGGTGGCCGGCGTGCTGTCCTATTGTTATCGCGAGGGCATCAAAGTGGTGCCGCGCGGGGCGGGAACTTCGCTGTCGGGCGGCGCGCTGCCGCTCGGCGACGGCGTGCTGTTGGGCATGGCCAAGTTCAATCGCATCCGCGCGATCGATTTTGATAATCGCGTCGCCGTGGTTGAGCCGGGCGTGACCAATCTTGCGGTCTCGCAGGCCGTCGAGCACGCCGGCTTCTACTACGCGCCCGATCCGTCCTCGCAGATCGCCTGCACCATCGGCGGCAACGTGGCGGAAAATTCCGGCGGCGTGCATTGCTTGAAATACGGCATGACCACCAACAACGTGTTCGGCTGCGAGCTGGTGCTGATCACCGGCGAGATTGTGCGGCTCGGTGGCAAGCACCTCGACGCCGCGGGCTACGATCTCCTCGGCATCATCACCGGCTCCGAGGGCTTGTTGGGCGTCGTTACCGAAGTGACGGTGCGCATCTTGAAGAAGCCGCAGAGCGCGCGCGCCGCCCTGATCGGCTTTCCCGCCTCGGAGGATGCCGGCGAGTGCGTCGCCCGCATCATCGGCGCAGGCATCATTCCCGGCGGCATGGAGATGATGGATCGGGCCGCCGTCGCCGCCGTCGAGGAGTTCGTGCATGCCGGTTATCCACTCGATGTGGAGGCGTTGCTGATCGTTGAACTCGACGGCCCGAGCGACGAAGTCGATCACCTGCTCGAGCGTGTCGAACAGATCGCCTGGCAATGCCGCGCGGCGAACTGCCGGGTCTCCAAATCCGAAGAGGAGCGGTTGTTGTTCTGGGCCGGCCGCAAGGCGGCGTTTCCGGCCATAGGCCGCATCTCGCCGGACTATTACTGCATGGACGGCACCATCCCGCGGGCGAAACTGCCGGTCGTTCTGCACCGGATGAAGGAACTATCGGCCAAGTATGGGCTGCGCGTCGCCAATGTCTTCCACGCCGGCGATGGCAATCTGCATCCGCTCATTCTCTACGACTCCAACGATCCGGGCGAACTCGAGCGCGCCGAGGAATTCGGCGCCGATATTCTGCGGCTGTGCGTCGAGGTCGGCGGCGTGCTCACCGGCGAGCACGGCGTCGGGGTGGAAAAGCGCGATCTGATGCCGGTGATGTTTACCGAAGCCGATCTCGACCAGCAGCAGCGGCTCAAATGCGCGTTCGACGAAAAGAGCCTGCTCAACCCCGGCAAGGTGTTTCCAACGCTGCACCGCTGCGCCGAGCTCGGCCGCATGCACGTGCATGCCGGCCGCGTGGCCTTCCCCGACATTCCGCGGTTTTGAACAACGGTAGAGCGGATCGGTGAGGCCTAGTGACGCTTGACGTCACCAGTGAAGCGCCCTACGGTGAAGCGTGATCAAGACGTTCGCCGATAAGCGGACCGCGGCCTTGTCTTTAGGGCGATATGTGAAAGGCTTACCGGGCGACGTGGCCGTGAGGGCCAAGCGAAAGCTCGATCTGATCGATGCCGCCGCGACTCTGGCATTCTTGCGGGTGCCACCGGGCAATCGCCTGGAGACGCTGGCAGGAAACCGTGCGGGTCAGCACAGCATCCGCGTCAATGACCAATGGCGCATCTGCTTTCGCTGGCGTGATGGGAATGCCTACGATGTGGAGTTCTGCGACTATCATTGAGAGGCCGCAATGAGCATTCGCCGCGATGACTTGGATGCAGGCAGGATTGATCTTGTTGACGTGATCGATTCACGCCGCGCTCCGATGAAGCCGGTTGCTCCAGGCGATTTTCTGCGGACCGAGTTTCTCACGCCCATGGGATTGAGTGCTTATCGTTTGGCAAAGGACATCAACGTTCCACTCAACCGGATAGCCGGTATTTTGGCCGGAAAGCGAGCGATCACCGCCGATACGGCGCTGCGGCTCGCCCGCTATTTCGGCACGGGCGCGCAATCTTGGATCAATCTTCAGGCGCAGTACGATTTGGCGGTGACGCGCCAAGCCTCTGGGCGGCGCATCGACCGGGAGGTCAAGCCGCGAGCCGCCTGATAAAGGTCACCGCGGGGAGAAGCCGCCGCTTTCCGAATATCCCGCGGTTCTAAAATTTGGCGTCATCAGCATTCGCGAAGCAGTATTCCCATGAAATTCGGTGTGTTCACTTCGGCGCAAGCCAACAGTAACGATCTTCCGCCCGAGACCGGCCAAGGCTTTCGCGAATGGCTCGCCTTCAACGTCGAGGCCGAAGCGCTCGGATTCACGTCAAGCTTTCTGGTTGAACATCATTTCACCGGCTGGAACCAGGTTTCCTCGACCTTGATGCTGCTCATGGCGCTCGCCATGCGCACCAAAACGCTGCGCCTCGGCTCGGCGGTCATGGTGCTGCCCTGGCACAATCCGGTGCTGCTCGCTGAACAGGCTGCCACGCTCGACTTGATTTCCGGCGGCCGCTTCGATTTCGGTATCGGCAAAGGCTACCGGCACAGCGAGTTCAACGGCTTCCAGATCGCGCCCGAGGAAGCCGAGGCGCGTTTCGATGAGGCCGTCGAGGTGATGAAGCGCGCCTTCACGACGCGCGAACGCTTTTCCCATCGCGGCCGTTTCTGGCACTTTGAGGATATCGTGGTGGAGCCGCCGCCGGCGCAAACGCCGCATCCGCCGTTCTGGGTGGCCGCAGGCAGCGCGAATTCGATTCGCCGCGCCGCCGCGCGCGGCTTCAACTTGATCCTCGATCAATACGCCAGCCCGGAACAGATCGCCGAGCGCATCGCCATCTACAAAGCCGAGCGCAAGCAGCACGGTCTCGCTTTCGATCCCATGCAGGTTGTAGTGGCGCGCCAGCTTTACGTCGCCAAGGATGAAGCCGACAAGCAAGCCGCGCTGGTGCGCCAGGCTGCCTACACCAAGCGCACGGTCGATGTCTCGCGCATGCCCGAGACCAAGCGGCCCGGCTCGCCCGTTCTCGCCTATGCGGACAAGCCTGGCGGCACCGAAGAATATGCGCTTTACGGCACGCCCGACGAAATCTGCGCCAAGCTGGAAGCGCTGCGGCACGCGGGCGCGCAATACGTCCTGCTCACCATTGCCGGCGGCATCGCGCAGCTCAGGCGCGCCGCGCGGGAGGTCATGCCGGCGTTTGTGCGCTCCGCGCCCGCGGCCGACGCTGCGGAATAGATCCAGCGATGGCTGACGCGTTCAAACCGAGCGATGCCGAAGAGGTCGAAGAGGCGATCCGGTGGGCGCTTGCCGGCGGCAAAGCCCTGGAGGTCGTCGGCTGCGGCACCAAGCGCGCCATCGGCCGGGCGGCGCAATGGGACGCGACGCTCGATCTCTCCGGGCTTTCCGGCATCACCCTTTACGAGCCCGAGGAGCTGGTGCTCTCGGCGAAAGCCGGCACGCCGCTCGCCGAGATCGAGGCGCGGGTGGCTGCGAGCAAACAGGAATTGGCGTTCGAGCCGATGGATTATGGCGTCGTGCTTGGTACGCTGGTTGGCGCGGGCAGCATCGGCGGCGTGATCGCGGCCAATCTCTCCGGCCCGCGGCGCATCAAGGCTGGCGCCGCGCGCGACCACTTCCTCGGCGTCAACGCCGTGTCCGGGCGCGGCGAAACCTTCAAGTCCGGCGGGCGCGTGGTGAAGAACGTCACCGGCTATGATCTGTGCAAACTCCTCGCCGGCTCGTGGGGTACGCTTGCCGCCATGACCGACGTGACGCTCAAGACGTTGCCGCGCGCCGAGACCGAGGAGACGGTGCTGGTGCTCAATCTCGACGATGCCGCGGCGCGCAAAGCCATGGCGGCGGCTATGGGTTCGTATGGCGACGTGTCCGCGGCCGCGCATCTGCCGAAGACGGTGGCGGCGCGAATCGCCGAGACGGCGAGCGCTGCCGCCGCCGTGACGGCGTTCCGCCTCGAAGGCGTCGCGCCGTCGGTCGCGCAGCGTAAGGGCATATTGCGGACGCTGCTGTCGCCGATCGGCTCGCTTGGCACGCTCGGCGAGGAAGCCTCACGGGCGTTCTGGCGCGCTGTCCGCGACGTTGTGCCGTTCGCCGCGAATGGTCCCGCGGGCGCGCGCGACCTCTGGCGCATCTCCACGGAGCCCATGCGCGGCGCCGATGTGGGTCGCTCGCTTGCCGAGCAGGCGGACGCCGAACTTCTTTACGACTGGGCTGGCGGACTCGTCTGGGCCGCACTGCCGGCCGCCGACGATGCGCATGCACCCCTCGTGCGCGCGACTGTCGCAGCGGCAGGCGGCCATGCGACGCTGATTCGCGCACCGGCTGCCGTCCGCGCCGCCGTCGACGTATTCACGCCCGAGCCGCCGGCGCTCGCCGCATTGACGAAGCGGGTGCGCGAGAGCTTCGATCCGCGGGGCGTGCTCAACGCCGGGCGCATGTGGGCGGGTGTATAGGAACGGCGATGCAGACCTCCTTCACGCTCGCGCAACTTGCCGACCCCGATACTTCGGAATCGGAAAAAATCCTGCGCGCCTGCGTGCATTGCGGCTTCTGCACGGCGACCTGTCCGACCTATGTGCTCGACGGCAACGAGCTCGATTCCCCGCGCGGGCGCATCTACCTGATCAAGGACATGCTGGAGCACGACCGGCCGGCCACCGCCGAAGTCGTCCTGCACATCGATCGCTGCCTATCCTGCCTCGCCTGCATGACGACGTGTCCGTCCGGTGTGCACTACATGCACCTCGTCGACCACGCGCGCGTGCATATCGAGCGCACCTATCGCCGGCCGTTCGCCGAGCGTGTGCTGCGCACAATGTTGGCGACGCTGATGCCCTATCCGCGGCGCTTCCGCCTCGCTCTCATGGCGGCGCTCGCCGGCAAGCCGTTCGCGCCGCTCGCCGCCTCGCTGGGCCTCAAGCGTCTTGCCGCGATGCTCGGCCTGGCGCCGTGGAGCCTGCCGCAGCGTCCACTCGCGCCGCAGACCTTCCCGGCGCTTGGCTCCGCACCGCAGGGCCGCGTGATCCTGCTCGCCGGCTGCGTCAACGACCTGCTGGCGCCGGACATCAACGCCGCCACCATCCGCGTGCTGACGCGGCACGGGATCGAAGTAGTCGTCGCCAAGGGCGCCGGCTGTTGCGGCTCGCTGGTCCATCACATGGGCCGCGACGACGAGGCCCTGGCGCAGGCGCGCGCCAACATCGACGCCTGGTCGGCCGTCGAGGGCGCCGACGCTATCCTGATCAACACCTCGGGCTGCGGTACCACGGTGAAGGATTACGGATTCATGCTGCGTACCGATCCGCACTACGCCGCGCGCGCGGCACGCGTCTCAAGCCTTGCCAAGGACATTTCCGAATACCTCGCGACCGTCCCGCTCAAGGCTGCTCCGCAGCCGCCCCGACTCACCGTCGCCTATCACTCCGCCTGCTCGTTGCAGCACGGCCAGCGCGTTACGCGGCAGCCCAAGGACGTGCTCAGCAAGCTCGGCTTCCAGGTAAAGGATGTCCCGGAGGGTCATTTGTGCTGCGGCTCGGCAGGTACGTACAATATTCTTCAGCCCGACATCGCAAGAAGGTTGCGCGAGCGCAAAGTCGGGACTATCGAGAAGATGCGGCCTGACGTGATTGCTGCTGGTAATATCGGCTGCATTACGCAGATCGCGGCGGGCACGGAACTTCCCATTGTTCATACGGTTGAGTTGGTCGATTGGGCGACCGGCGGACCATGCCCGCAGAAGCTTAGGGACCATCGGCCGCTTTCGGCGATGCGCCCCACTACGGCAGCGAGCTGAGTAGGTCGTGGTCGTGGTGTGAACCCGGTCTCCTCATGGGAGCCGACGGACCTTTCACCTGGATCGGAGGAACGATCATGGCGAAGAAGTCAAAGGCGAAGAAGAAACCCGGGAAAAAGAAAAAGGCCGCGCCGGCCAAGAAGAAGAAAACACTGAAGGTGGCCAAGAAGGCTGCAAAGAAGGCCACGAAGACAAAAGCCAAGAAAGTGAAGAAGGCAGCGCCCAAGCGCAAAGCGCCGGTGAAGCCGGCGGCGGCGCCCGCGCCAGAGCCTGCGGCCGCCCCCGCGTGGCCGCCTGTAGTCGGCGGCATGGGCGGCACGAGCGGCGACTAGAGCCGCTCCGATCGCTTGTCGGCGAGGCGCCGCGGGTGTTTGGCCGCGGCGTTCGCTTAACTCGGGCGCCTAACACCGCATTGCATCGTGCGCCCAACCTCAATAGCCTAAAGCGAAATCCAGGATGGACGGTGGTCTGACCGCCCATCCACGGCCGGTTCGAGTTCTTCGACCAAGTCCGGTGCAGCACCGGCGCTTGCGGCCGTTTGCAACACGGGAGGTGCGCAATGGCGACCTACAACATCCTGCTCATGGGCGCGTCCTATGGCTCTCTGCTCGCTTCCAAGCTCCTGTTTGGGGGCCACTCGATTCATTTGGTCTGCCTGCCTGCGGAAGCCGACCTGATCAATGCCGAGGGTTTTCGCGTGCGCCTGCCGGTGCGGGGACGCAAAGAACCGGTCGAACTCGACTCGCGCAAGCTCCCCGGCAAGGTGACGGCCGGTCCCGCGACCGGGGTCAATCCCAAGGACTACGATCTCGTCGGCCTGTGCATGCAGGAGCCGCAATATCGCTCGCCGGGCGTGCGCGAGTTGCTCGACGCGGTCGCCAAGTCGCGGGTGCCGTGCATGTCGATCATGAACATGCCGCCGCTGCCCTACGTGAAGCGCATTCCCGGCCTCGACTATAAGGCGCTCGAGCCCGCCTACACCGATCCGCGCGTCTGGGATTCGTTCGATCCCAGGACCATCACGCTGAACAGTCCCGACCCGCAGGCCATCCGTCCGCCGGAAGGGCGGGCCAACGAGCTCCTGGTCACCTTGCCGACCAACTTCAAATGCGCCCGCTTCGACGACGACAAGAGCACGGCGATCCTGCGCCAATTGGAGAAGGACGTGGACGCGGCGCGCTTCGACACGCCCGAGGGCAAGATCGAGCTGCCGGTCAAGCTAAGGATTTACGACTCGATCTTCGTGCCGCTCGCCAAGTGGTCGATGCTGCTTGCCGGCAATTACCGCTGCGTCACCAAGGACGGCATGCGCACCGCGCAAGAGGCGGTGTGGAGCGACGTCGACACCTCGCGGGCGGTCTACAACTTCGTCTTCGACCTGTGCGTCAAGCTCGGCGCCAAGCCGGAGGATCTCGTGCCGTTCGAGAAATACGCCGCGGCCGCGCAGTCGCTGACGAGGCCTGCTTCGGCCGCCCGCGCGCTGCAGAACGGCGCGCCCTTCATTGAGCGCGCCGACAAGCTCGTGCAGCTTATCGCCCGGCAGAAGGGCTTGAGCAACGCGGCGATCGACGCGCAGGTGGCGCTGGTCGATTCCCGGCTCGAGGCCAATCGCAAGAAGGCGGCGGCGGCTTAGAGCATGATCCGGAAAAAGCCTGCCCCGGACTTGATCCGGGGTGGATACTGGTTTTCCGAAAAGATCATGCTCCTCTAAAGCGCCGCCGCTTACTTCACTTCCACGTCTTCCCAGAAGCCGAAGCGGTTGGCGACCTGCTGCATCTTCGGCTGCGGCGCTTCGTAGGACCACGCCGCGCGCGCGTGGCGCTTGCCGTCCACCACGACATCGTAGAATTGCACGCCATGCGGACAGGCGCGGTCGTTCTCGGTCTTCTCCGCCTTCTGCAGCCAGTCCGTGCGCACCTCGGCGCGGGGGAAATACTGGTAGCCCTGACATTCGACGATGTCGTTGCTCTGGGCCACGACTTGGCCGTCTACGGTTGCGCGCATGGTTTTCGTCTCCCATCAGCGGCGGCGCCATGGTGCGTCGCTTTCATAACGGCAAAGATAGTAGGTCGCCGGCGCCTCGGCGAGAGCAGGGGGGCTGCCAAAATCGTACGACAGGACGTTTCCCCTGCCACAATATCTCCCGATTTCCACAAGGCCGCGCAAATCCGCTTGACGCGCGGCGCCAGGCTGCGGCTTCATCCCTACCCTCGTACCCGCCGCGTACCGATCGCTCAGTGACCTGCTCACCTCTCTGGAGACGACGATGCTCCGGCTCTGCTGGCATTCCGCCTGCTGCCTCATGCTCGCCTTTCTCACCATCCCGCTCCTGTCGGCGACCGCGAGCGAAACGTTCCCGTTCGGCAGTGCGCTGTTTCTGGATTCGCCGCCGCTTCCCGGCTCCAGGCGCATCCCGATGATCGAGATCGAGGAGAACGGCACGGCGGCGTTCAACCTGTGGTGCGCGAACGTGAGCGGCTCCGCCAACGTCGACGCCAACACAATCACGATCACGCCGGCCAAGGCCTTGTCCGTGCAATGCACGCCGGACCGGCTCACCCGCGACACCAATCTGCTCACCGCGCTGATGCAGGTGACCAGCTGGCAGCGCCACGGCGACGTGGTCGATTTCATCGGCGCCACCAATCTGCGTTTCCGCGTGCCGACGAACTGATCGCCGGCGCCGTTTTCATCCCGCCCCGCTGTCGGGGGGCGGAAGAAATAGAATCTCGTTCTCGCGACGCATCCGCGCCCGAGTTTTGCGAAGCCACTGGCAAGAACGGACTTCAAACTACGAAAATCTGCTCCGTTTCGGTTCGGAGCCCTCGCGGTTTGAAGCCAAATAAAAAGGAGGCAGAACGCCGGCAGGCGCCTTAGTCCAAACCTCCGCGCCATACGGGCGCGGCTCGCGCGAAGCGTCGCGCGCACGCCTACCGGCGTTCCACCACGGCGCTTGCGGCAGCGACCGAACGCCACCGCTCAACTCCAGCACGAGCTTCCTG
>JBAUYV010000262.1:0-4631 GCA_049584975.1 Xanthobacteraceae bacterium
CACTTTCAGACGGTAACGCCTGAGAGTGTGGCGCGGACATAACTAGACGATGGGCCTGTCGGCGCTCCGCCTCCCCTTTTATTTGGAGGCGAAACTTTCCTTTCGTGCCCCATGCCTCGGATGCCATTGCATCGCGAGAACGAAAGCGGCTGCGTCGCCGCAGGGAGAAGATGTATGTCGAGTGGCAAGAAGAAATCGTCGGGCTGGCGGCCCATGTTCAAGCGCGAGACCCCGGCGGAGTATCGCGCCAAGCGCGCCGCAGAGCGGGCTGTGACGGCCCGGCGTGACTGCGACCGGCTTGGGCGCTGGCGCTCCTGTCCGCTGCGGCAATGCCGGCGCGCCGGCGGCTGCGGCGGCGAGCCGCTGCAATGTCAGACCCGCAGCCGGCCAGCGACCGCGCAGCATCGCAATGCCGCACCGCGCCCATCCAATACGGCGGAGACGGTGGCGCCGGATCGGACGGCCGCGCCGGTCATGTCCGCCGCTGAAGCGGCCGCCGCCATCAAGGCTTCCATCGCCGCGATGCCGCCAGAACCGTTTGCCCGCGAGGAGCTGGAAGTCGTGTACCGCGATGGCGGCATCCACTACGCGCCGCGCCAGCGGTGACTTACTTCGTCATTGCCGGGCTTGACCCGGCAATCCATGCGGCGGGAAGGCCTGTTCAGATTATCCGCTACCGACAAGCGGCACTTCAGCATGGACCACCGGGTCAAGCCCGGTGGAGACGAGGATAATTGCGTCGCTGTTTGACATTGTGGATCGTCGAATTCGCAGGCCATTGCTTCGCGACATCACGTGCGTGCGCACGATTGGTAGCCCGGATGAAGCACAGCGAAATCCGGGGTGGAGCGTGAGGCCGAGCCGCCGAATCCCGGATTGCGCTTCGCTCCATCCGGGCTACGCTTGCTGCTACGCGCTTCGATAAGGAGAGGAGCGATGAACGCCGACGCCAAGAAAACTGTGCTGCGGATGATTCCGTACGGGATTTATGTGCTCACTGCCGACGACGGCAATGGCAACATTGCCGCCGCGACGGTGAACTGGGTGACGCAGTCCGCCTTCGCGCCGCCGCTCGTGGTGGTCGGCGTCAAGACCGACTCCGGCACCTACAAGACGGTGAAGGCGGCGCAGACCTTCGCGCTCAACATGCTCGGCAAGGAGCACAAGAGTCTCGCCTTCACGTTCTTCCGGCCGGCCGACGTCAGCGACGGCAAGTTGAGCGGCCAGTCCTACCGCAAAGGCTCGACCGGCGCGCCGATCCTGGCCGACGCGCCCGGCGCCGTGGAATGCCGCGTCACCGCCGTGGTCGAGCAGGGCGACCATCACATCATCGTCGGCGAGGTGGTCGAGGCGCACCTGAACCGGCCGCCGGCCGGCCGCCCCGACGCCGCCATCCTGGAAATGAAGGACCTCGGCGACAATGTATTCTATGGGGGATGATTGTCGGTGAGTCGGTAGGGTGGGCAAAGGCGCGCAAGCGCCGTACCAGGCGTGTGGGCGGCGAAGTGAGAGGCAGGATTGAAATTTGCAAACGCGGCTATGACGACGTGGCACGCTTCATTTTTCCCACCACGCCTGCTTAATTTGCAACATTTGTTTTGCGAAACAGATCGCGTATTGAAGCGGCGTTTGATTGAACCTCCTCATTGGAGATTTGCAAATATGAGGCGGCACTATCTACAGAGATCAAACGCTTCTTCATTGCCTCTACAACGTACAGAGCAAAATATCCACGCCGCGAAACGGGGACGTCGTCGGGAACAAAGAAATCATTCGTAAACGATTCCCGACCTTTCCAATCCGGCGTTGGCTCTACATCAGAGACTCGAAAAGACTCTAATGCAACAGAACGTTCAAGGGCATTCCATATTTGAAATCTTGCGCTGATGAAACTAACACCAAAATGAACCATAACATTTCGAAGCGCCGTCTCCTTGTCTGTCGTCGAGTTGTAGACTTCTAATGCGTATTCCCTAGGAGCAAGAAATTCAATTGCGAAGGCGTTGGCACGAGCCTCGACCCAATCGTGCTTCTGCTGAAGAGGGTTGTCTTCAATTTCGTCGAAAGTATCCACAACCAACGACCTTAGATTTTGGTCGGGGTCCCAGAGCAGATGGCCAAGCTCATGAGCAATAGTAGCTCTTCGCACCCAATCATTCTTGTTCAAGCCATTAATATTGACAGCAATCCCTCTCGTGGGCCCAATCGCTATTGTTGCTCCCGCAAATTGGTTGGAAAGTTCCAGATGCACCAGCGGAATCTTGAGCTGCACTTCCACTAGGTCTCTAAGCTTATCAATCGGCTCTCCCTGCTTGATCCCCAGTCTATTCCGCGTGGCATGTGCCAAATCATATCCAAGTTGCCAGGCTGGATAATGCTTGTCGCCATATCGCGAATCCTCCGCGAAACCCAGTTCTTTTAGATCGACCCGATTCCCAAGCCACTCAGCAAGTATCTCTTGCTTCTGAATGACCCAAGCCGCTTCGTCGAACGATATAACCGTTCGAGGGGTAAAATCTGGCTTCGAAGTTTTCATTTGCCGCAAGCGGTAGGCAAGTCGTTCATCGCTTGCCGTGGCGGCGCGAGCCGTGAGCGTAGATTCTTCTACACCAAGACTGGCGGCGATTTTATTCAGTAGCTGAATCGGAGTTATATGTTTGGGGTTTTCAGCATTGGCAACATCGCTGTGACTCACACCAATTGCATCGGCAATGTCATCTAACTCAAGGCCGCGCGCCTCACGAGATCGTCGTAATGTTTGCGCCGGTTCAAGCGGGTCCAGGGTCAAGACCGCCGAGCTGTGTTCAATAACCTCCTCGAGCTTATCTAATCCGAATGCCTGATAGGCTTGCCATGCCGTGAGGCGCTGACCCGTGGCCTTCGGAGTCGAAAATGCGAGATGATCCTGGCTGCGCACAAATTCTCGCATTGAGCTCCGCGCAAAATCTTCCTCGGTAACGGCTGAAGGGACCTCGCCGAAAATTCGGATAAGCCGTGACTTATCGAAATCTAAAGCCATTTTAGGTCACCTCTCAATGACCGTGCTGGGGCATCCACGCCAGTATCCCAACCCATGCTGGCAACTTTGTAGCCACTCTCCTTGAAAGCCTTTGCGGCCGACTCCAATTCATCGGGCGACCTCGGGCGGTACCGGCCTGAACCACCGTTTATAACAATACTTGTAGAATCTATAAACCACACCTCGCCTCCGCAATGTGCCTCTTGCCCACCTGTAAGATTTGTATGGGCCAACCGTCCACGTTTGAAACTAATGCTTGGCAAGAGTTCGAGCGCGAAAGGAATACTCCTGCTCGAAACAACCCAAAGATACTTTTGTGCTGCTGCCTCACCGTCTTTTGTCGGAGGAGGAGAAAAGATAACATCTGTGCAGGGAGGTACGTTAAAGTTCCTTAGGCCTTCCTCTGTCGTCAGCTGACGTGTCTCGTCTTCAAATGTTATTTCTGAAAGGTCCGGTAGCCTAGGTGGATAAGTCTCACGATAGCCTGCAAAGGCTTTATCAATAGTTGGCAACACGTCCCTCTCCTACCCCACACAATCGAAGTTTATTTAAATCGTGCGCTGTTTGCAATTAAAGCGTGTCATAGTGCAACTCTGTCCGCCCGCAAGCAAGGTAATGCCCACATGAACGCCCCCCTCAGCACCCACCCCACGCCCCCCTACAAGCACACTCCCCTCTTCCCCCTCGGCAAGGACACGGCGCCGTACCGCAAGATCGCGGACGGCGTGCGGGTCGAAAAGGTCATGGGCGAGGAGGTGCTGGTGGTGCCGCGCGAGGCGCTCCGCGCGCTGGCGGAGGCGGCGTTCACCGACATCAATCATCTGCTGCGCCCCGGGCACCTCGCCTCGCTCAAGCACATTGTGGAGGACCCCGAGGCCTCGGATAACGACAAGTTCGTCGCCTACGACTTCCTCAAGAACGCCAACATCGCGGCCGGCGGCGTGCTGCCCATGTGCCAGGACACCGGCACCGCGATCATCATGGGCAAGAAGGGCCGGCTGATCTGGACCGACGGCGACGACGAGGCGGCGCTGGCCGAGGGCGCGCGCGATGCGTATCTGAAACGCAACCTGCGTTACTCGCAGCTCGCGCCGCTCTCCATGTTCGAGGAGAAGAACACGCGCTCCAACATGCCGGCGCAGGTGGAGATTTACGCCGAAGGCCATAATCCTGATCATGCCGACGCCGACGCGGCCTACAAGTTCCTGTTCATCGCCAAGGGCGGCGGCTCGGCCAACAAGGCGTTTCTGTTCCAGGCGACGCCGTCGATCCTCACCCGCGACCGCATGCTGGCGTTCCTGAAGGAGAAGGTGCTGACGCTCGGCACCGCGGCCTGCCCGCCCTACCATCTCGCCATCGTCATCGGCGGCACCTCGGCCGAGCTGACCATGAAGACCGTCAAGCTCGCGTCTACCAAATATTACGACACGCTGCCCGAACATGGTTCGGAGGACGGCCATGCCTTTCGCGACAAGGAGATGGAGCAGGAAATTCTGAAGATGACGCAGTCGCTCGGCGTCGGCGCGCAGTTCGGCGGCAAATATTTCTGCCACGACGTGCGGGTGATCCGGCTGCCGCGCCACGGCGCCTCGCTGCCGATCGGGCTCGGCGT
>JBAUYV010000263.1:0-6360 GCA_049584975.1 Xanthobacteraceae bacterium
ACCGATCAGCTGATTCGACTGTCGACGGGAGCGTGCTCTACGCCGCCATCACCTGCTGTCCGCAATCACCGGATTGCTGTCCGCCTTGCGCTGGAATGGGTGTCCGCCTTGCACCGGATTTCGCAGACGGGAACGGGGAATGACCACCGCTCCCGCGATCTCTATCCTAGAAGCTGCCAAGCGAAGTAGGGGAGCGAAAAGCAATGGCAAAGACTTGGGAGCAATTGAACGAATCCGAAAAGATCGAGGACTTGCGCCGCGATATTCTCAGGATCATAGGGAAGGTAAATCAACTGGACGCCCATTCCGACGTTTTGGAGCACGGAATTTCGAAGATCGCTGGCGATCTGCGCGACTTGGCGTCCCGACTCGCAAAGTTGGAATCTCAGAAGCCATCGGCACGCCAGCGCGGCGGAAAAGACCGCGTAACCAAGCCTCGCCGTAAGCCTTAGAGCTGATTTTCTTGCTTCGCATGATGACAAACGCCTCCGTTGCGCGTATAAGGGTTGCGCGCGAAGGCGTTCGCGAGATTTTTGACGGCCCCGGCTGGCACCGCGGGCCGTTCCCTATTTTACTGCATTCCGTCCATAAAGCTATTCTCAATAGCATTCAAAGTATTCAATGCCGGGACCCTCATACGGCGTCTCATCAATTTCCGTCATTTGGAGCAGGTACGTTTTTTTATCAAAATAAACCACTCGAACTACAGTGAAATCGCGATCCTCTACTGCGACTAAGCGGCCAACATCTTCGTGTATAATTTTGGGGCCGCAGTACGGGTCCGTCATTCCCGCCTCGACGTAGCGTGGCTTTTGATAACAAACCATGTTGGTTGTGCGATCAACCTTGAAAGCCCATAGATCAGTCGGCCGACTTCCCTCCAGATGGACATCTTTTTCTTTCGGCTTGCCACTTTGGCGCCGCAGCCAATCGAAGACCGTTATTTCCGGTCGTCCAAAACGCGCACCGATGGTGCTTTCAAGCTTTAGCGCACAGGCGAGCCCGATATCTATTCGGTGCTGCAACCCATCGAGTTTGGGTGGCGGCGGCACGGATAGAGCAATTTCATCAATATCTCGCAAACGAAATGGAGGCGGATCAAAAATAAAAATGCTTATCAGAATAAGCACAACGATAGTTGCAAGTATCTTCAATGTGCGACGCAAGATCGTGGCAACGTTCATTGGGCCAATCGCATTTAGCAGCGATAGAGCGTGTTGTTCTGCGCTATGCAAACGTGGTCATCTGTTGGTGGCGGCGGGGGCACTGGTCGAGACATCATTTCCAAACCTGCCCCCATCATGGCAATTGAGGCTTGTTGTCTTGCCGCTTCCTCAGCCTGCCGATTGCCGACGAGCATCTGGCGACACTGCAGATACTGGGGATAGCCGGGTACGATGCCATGAGAGCGGCAAAAGGCATCATCGTCGTCATCCTGCGCTTGTTGACGGGCGGCAGCTTGTGCCTGCATCCGCGCGCGATATTCCGGTGACAAAGCGCAGCCTGCCAGCAACATCGTAACTTGAAGGCACACCAATGCCATCGCGCATATGCGAAGCATCGCCGATCCCCCGTGTTCACCGTCCGGCTGATGCCGGGTGGGTGATTGCGCGTGAACACAGGGCTCAGCACGCCCCACGTATTTCCCGTGAGGGTGTTGTATTTCGTGAGCCGCCCGACATGGCGGGTAGGCCCTGTGTTCGGCGCTCGAAAGCGCGCCGCTCAGCCGCAATCACTCGGCTGGCGACCGGCAGATCATTCCACAAAAATTCTAGCGCTGCGAGGGGATAAGCATGGCTTGTGGACGGCTGGAGGCGGGTGCTAAGTCATGTCCCATGGGACGCAAACCGAGCCAGAAGCCCGACGATCCAGTCCAATCCAAGCGTTTCATCGAAACCGCCGAGCAAGTCGGCGCGGATGAGGATGAAAAGGCGCTAGAACGCGCTTTTGAAAGGGTAAAGGGGACGACTAAAGTTAAGTCCAGAGACCGCCCCTAAGGTCATGCACTTCGTTTAGCGTCCGATAATCCCACACCAAATTTGCGAACCGTTGCGGCTCGATAAGCGCTGCTGCTGATTTTCGCGCTGCGTTTTCGTGCGAGCCATACTTTTCAAAAATCCATTGTTCCAGTTGCGACCAAGCCTCGTCGGCATCGGAGGGCACTTCCCCAAGCTCATGCCATTCGTTAATGCGCTCTTGGTGTTTCCTAAATTCCCAAGCAACAAAATCAGCCGCTTGCATCGCAGGCAATTGCTGTAATGGCACTCCTTTGCCCAAACCTGAGACAGTGACGAAATCACACTCCCCAGGGCACCAATGCTTATCGGATTCTGCATAGCTTTGGGCAGTCGCTAATTTCGCTTGTACTTTTTCGACCCGATCAAAGATTAGCTGTATCGGCAAACCCGGAATGTTCTGGCGAACCGACAGTAACATGCAGCCGTAAGCGGCTAGAGGATATAGCTCCAGCGCTAATTTGCGCTCTTGGTTGAAGCGGTCGAGATCGCCGCCGCGCACAACCGACAAGATGCCAAATATATGACTGTCGGAAATCACACTGACTAAACTAGCGTAGAATGCGGCCCATTCCTCTTTGTGCTCTTGGGGAGGGTGCCACTTTGAATAAATGCCGGTGGGCTTGGCCGTTTCCTTCATGTGGAAATGGGAAACGCCGACCGCCTCTAAGGCTTTCGGCCAATGTTCCTCAAAATATTCCCACTGGAAATCGCCCCCTATGTAGCCACCGACCGACCAAATAGCCTCTCGGCGGCTGTCGTCCAGCCAACCTCTAATTGCCGCCATAAGGAATCCCTTCGGCGGCGTAATGAAGATTGAAAGTTCCCTGAGCCGGATTTGAGCCGGAGCGCCGGTGCGCTCTGCCGCCACCACCTACCTATGCAAAATCCTTGGGGCTTTCAAGTGTAACATTGCCAAGGATGGCGAGCAAGACCGCTTGTCTTCGATCAGACTTGGTGAACGGAAGGCGAACAGCGGCGGTAATCCGCCGTAAACCATTTTGGCTATCAGGTGGTATCGGGGAACTCCTCCGGTTGTCGGGTTCCCGGTGTGAGGATGGCAACCCAGCAACGGGATATTACCGTGACCGCACAGGCGCTTTTCTCAATTCTTGCTGTGATCGTTGGTCTTTCACTCGGCTTCAGCGTTAAGCCGGCGTTACGACGCGCGTGGCGCGCGGTCGAGCGGCGGCGTCAGGACCTCTAATTAACCGCCAACATCCGCCGTCACGCTTTAGTTTGAGGCGTGGGCGCGACTTGAGCACGACTCGGGCACGCGCCCTCGCGCGAAGTCGGCGCGATCTTCCTTGGCAAAAAATCGGCCTCCAAGAATCGGCATCCAAGTCGGCTCATTGAAATTTGAGACAAGCCTCATTGGCGCGCGCCGGAATGCGGAAACATCGCAATGCACAGGCAGTCATCAACTACGGCGTGAAAGGCTCTCCCCACGAGCACTGGAGCCCTGTAAGCTAGGTGCGTCGAAGTGTTGCACTCTCGTCGTTACGCTCAGCACAATCTTCGGAGGAGGACTTTCATGAAAAAACTTGCTCTGACGCTGACGGCCGCCACGTTCGCCCTGGGCATTTCCGCGTTGACAGCCAGCGCGCAAACGCAACAGGCGGGCGCGGCGAGCCTCCATGCTCAACTGCAAAACGCCACCCCGATTGTGACCAAAGCCGCGTGCAACGGCTGGGGCCCGTATTGCGGCCCGGGCTGGGTACGCCGGTGCGGTTACTGGGGTTGCCGCTGCGTCCGCTGCTGGTAAGCGGCGATTACGCAAGAGCCTGATCTGCGGGGCCGCCTTCGGGCGGCCTCGTTTGTTTTTGGCACATAGCGATCGTTGCCATGTGCATCCGCGCGGCGCGCTCATCAAGATGTGCATCGATGCTTCTGCGGTCGGAGGACTAATGCGGCACGTGCGGGGTTAATCGCGCAAAATCACAAAGCCAGGAGGATCCCATGAAGGCTTTGCTGTTTGTGACCGGAATTCTTGTCACCGCTGGAGCGCTGAGCACACGCGCCGAGGCGCAAAACTATCCGTGGTGCGCCTACTATAGCGGGCGCGCTGGCGGCACCAATTGCGGCTTCACGACTTACGAACAATGCATGGCGACCGTGAGCGGCATCGGTGGCTTTTGCAATATCAATACCCAATACGTGCCGCCGCCCGGCCCTCACGGTCCGGCTGTTTATCGCCGGCACAAGCGCCGTCCGCATTCCTGAGATTGTCGTGAGGTCACCCGCTGCTATCGTGACCTAAGCGGCGTTGGCTTCACGTCAGCTCGACCACGAGCCCATCGCGGATGGTCACGCGGCGGTCCATCTGCGCGGCGAGATCGAGATTGTGCGTGGCAATTATCGCGGCGAGCCCCGAAGCGCGGACCAATTGGGAAAGCGTCCCAAACACGTGCTCGGCCGTATGCACGTCGAGATTGCCGGTAGGCTCGTCGGCCAGGAGCAAGCGCGGCGCGTTGGCGACCGCACGCGCGATGGCGACCCGTTGCTGCTCGCCGCCCGACAGTTCGGTCGGCCGATGGGACAGACGATCCTTGAGCCCGAGGTAGCTCAACAGCTCGGCGGCGCGATCGCTCGCTTCCGCACGCGACAGCCCGCGGATCATTTGCGGCAACATGACGTTCTCCAATGCGGAGAATTCCGGCAGCAGATGATGGAACTGATAGACAAAGCCGATGTCGTTGCGCCGGATCTGGGTACGCTGGATGTCGGTCAATTGCGAGGTCGCCACCGTATCGATGTAGACCTCGCCGCTGTCGGGATGCTCGAGCAGGCCCGCCATGTGCAGAAGCGTCGATTTTCCCGCTCCAGAGGGAGCGACCAGCGCCACCGATTGTCCGGCCCATACCGCAAGCTCGGCGCCCTTGAGGACGTCGAGCGTCGAATCGCCCTGATGAAATTGCCGGCCGATGCCGTGCAGGAAGATGAGCGGATGCTCTTCTTCCTTTTCTTTGGCCGGCGGCGGGGTCGTTTCGGTTATCGTGGTCTTGTCATCCATCGTGAGTGATCATTCGTAGCGAAGCGCTTCGACCGGGTCGAGACGCGCTGCCCGCCAGGACGGATAGAGAGTCGCAAGAAGCGACAGGCCGAGCGCCATGACCACCACGGCCGTGGTTTCCTTGACATCCATGTCGGCGGGCAACTTTGAGAGGAAATAAAGCTCAGGCGAGAACAGATCCGTGTGGGTGAGCCAGGATAGGAATCGCCGGATCGCATCGATGTTGAGGCAGATCACGGTACCGAGCAGAAAACCCGCCAAAGTGCCGACAACGCCGATCGACGACCCGGTGATGAGGAAGATGCGCATGATTGCACCTTGCGTCGCTCCCATGGTGCGCAGGATGGCAATGTCGCTGCCCTTGTCCTTCACCAGCATGATCAGGCCGGAAACGATGTTGAGCGCCGCCACCAGCACGATCAACGTCAGGATCAAAAACATGACGTTGCGTTCGACCTGAAGCGCGTTGAAGAACGTTGCGTTGCGCTGGCGCCAATCGATCATGTAGATGGGGCGCTCGGCGGCGTCGCTCACCGCCTTGCGGAAGCGGTCGATGTGGTCGGGATCGTCCGTATAGACCTCGATCGCCGTCACATCGCCCGAACGGGTGAAATAGGCCTGAGCCTCGGCCAGCGGCATGAACACGAAGGCCGCATCGTATTCCGACATGCCGATCTCGAACACGGCGGCGACTTTGTAGGCCTTGATGCGCGGCGTCGTGCCGAACGGCGTCACCGCGCCGCGCGGAGACACAAGTGTGAGATTGTCGCCCGCGCGCACGGAAAGCTGCTCGGCCAGCCGGCTGCCGATGGCAATGCCTTGCCCCTGATCAAAGCCGTCGAGCGCGCCTTGTTTGATGTTCCGGGCGATCGAGCCAAGCTTCGCCAGGTCGGCACCGCGGATGCCGCGGACCAGCACGCCGGACGCGTTGAACGGCGAAGACGCCAGCGCTTGTCCTTCGACGATGGGCGCGGCAAGCCGGATGCCCTCCACCTTGGACACGCGATCCGCCACCCCTTCCCAATCGGTGAGCGGCGATTCGAGCGGCTGAATGAGCAGATGACCGTTGAGCCCGAGAATCTTGTCGAGCAATTCCTGGCGGAAGCCATTCATCACCGCCATGACGATGATCAACGTGGCCACCCCGAGCATGATGCCGAGGAAGGAGAAGCCGGCGATAACGGAAATGAATCCTTCCTTCCTGCGTGCACGCAGATAGCGCAGCGACAGCATCCACTCGAACGGAGCGAACGCGTAGGTTCGAGGGCCGGTCACTTCGGCCGTATGGGTGCCGGTCGTCTCGGCCATTAAATTTTCGTCCCCGCTCAGGGT
>JBAUYV010000264.1:0-26202 GCA_049584975.1 Xanthobacteraceae bacterium
TTCCTACCTCGTCGATCGGTCGGACGACCGAAAAAGCTTGCGCTCGTAACAGCGACTCTATCGCGGGATGGTAAGCAGCCACCTTTCAGCGATAGGAAACAAATAATGAATTCGTGGGGATGGCGAATAAAATCAAAAATATCGCAGCCAAATGTAAATGTGGCAGATGCCAATCGAAGCGATCGTCATCGGCACTCCGTAGGCCAAATATTGCAGGAAACTTAAGCGAACCCCGCTGCGTTCGGCGACGCCTACGGCCGTGAGGTTTGCCGCAGCGCCAATCAGGGTCGCGTTGCCGCCCAGGCACGCGCCGAGCGCAAGGCACCACCACAGCGGCTCGATTCGGTCTGGCCCGCCATAGGCCGGAGCCATGTTCTTGATCAGCGGGATCATGGTGGCGACGAACGGGATGTTGTCGAGAATCGCCGACAAACCGGCGGACATCCACAATATGACCCAGCCGGCCACGGCCATGTTCGTGCCGGTCGCTTGCACAAGTTTGACGGCGAGAAGCCCGAGCAATCCGCTGACCTCGACGGCGTGAACCACGATGAACAAGGCGATGAAGAAAAAAATCGTGATCCATTCGACGTCGGCGAACGTATTGTGCACATTCTCGGACTGCTTGGCATCGTGATGTTGCCAGTTGTCGAGCAGCATCAGCACGGCCGCCCCGGCGAGCGCGATAGTCGCCGGCTCGAGATGCAGGGTCCCGCCGAACACAAAAGCGACCAGGACCGCACCGACCACGCAGACGGCCTGGCGTAGCAGCACCGGGTCGGTGATCAATCCCGGCGCGTTCATCCCCATGACGAGAGCGCGGCTCTCGGGCGTTGCATGCAGCTTGCGGCCCCAGATGACATGAACCGCGAGCAATTGCGCCGCCAAGACCACCAGGACAATCGGCGCCAGATTGATCAAAAAGGCGTTGAAATCGAGACCGGCCGACGAACCGATCAGAATGTTGGGTGGATCGCCGATCAGCGTAGCGGTGCCGCCGATATTGCAGGCGAAGATTTCGGCGAACAGAAATGGAAACGGCGGAATGTCGAGCTCTTCGGTGATGACTAGCGTTACCGGCGCGACAAGCAACATGGTGCTGACATTGTTGAGGAGCGCCGAGAGAATCGCGGTCGTCAGCTGCAGCATGACCAGGATGCCCGCGGGACTCGCATTCGCCTTCTGTGCCGACCAGATCGCCAGATACTGAAACAGGCCGGAGCGGCGCGAGATCGAGACCAGAATCATCATGCCGGTGAGGAGGCCGATAGTGT
Source organism: Xanthobacteraceae bacterium (assembly GCA_049584975.1). Lineage (GTDB taxonomy): Bacteria > Pseudomonadota > Alphaproteobacteria > Rhizobiales > Xanthobacteraceae > BOG-931. Next base: position 1,275 of record JBAUYV010000264.1, read on the forward strand.
TCCAGTTGATGCCCGCGATGGCCTCGTTTTGATCGAGCGTACCGACCAAGATGACTATGGAGGCGCCAATGAGCGCCACCACTGCGCGATTGAGCCGCCCGGAAATGATCAGCGCATAGGTGAGCGCCAGCACCGACGCGGAGACCCACATCGGATCGAGACCGAAAAGGACGTGCGGGGCGAAGGGTCCGGACACGTTGGCGCTTGGCTCCTCCAACCTTCGCGTATTCGCAGCGTTCGACGAAGGCAACAGCAATCGGTGTTAGGGCATCCTTCTTCAACCGCCGCTCCGGCTGACGGCAAACTTGCCATAGGAAAACTTGCCATGGGTGCAGGACGCTCTATTCTTTCGTGAACCGCGGCTTTCGAACACAACAAGCGGTGACGCCCGGAGGATTCGATGAAACTTGCCCGCAGACAATTCCTGCATCTAGCGGCTGGCGCTGCGGCACTGCCAATCCTGCCGCATACTGCCTGGGCGGAGGCCTACCCGGCCCGGCCGGTGCAGATGATCGTTGGCTTTCCGCCCGGCAGCGCGCCCGACATCATCGCTCGCCTCTCGGCCCAATGGCTGGGGGAGCGGCTTGGCCAGAACTTCGTCGTTGAAAACCGGCCAGGCGCCGGCAGCAATATCGGCACCGAAGCCGTGGTGAGGGCACAGCCGGACGGCTACACGATTCTCGCGGACGTTTTGAGCAATGTTCTCAACGCCTCGCTTTATCAGAACCTCAGCTTCAACTTCATGCGCAACATCGCGCCGGTCGCGACCGTGGCCAACGCCCCTTACGTTGTCCTGGTCACCCCATCACTGCCCGCCAAGACCGTTCCGGAGTTCATCGCCTACGCCAAGGCGAATCCAGGCAAGATCAATATGGCATCGGGCGGAATCGGCACCGCCTCTCACATCTTCGGCGTGTTGTTCATGACCATGGCCGGTATCGACCTGGTTCACGTCCCTTATCGCACCAATTACATGCCCGATTTGATCAGCGGGCAGGTACAGGTGGTGATCAACCCCATGCCGCAATCCATGGAATTCGTCAGAGCGGGGAGAGTGCGCGCGCTGGCTGTGACCACCAAGGATCCCTTGGCCGCGCTCCCCGACCTTCCCACCGTGAACCAGTTCGTGCCGGGTTACGAGGCAATCGGCTGGTACGGCGTCGGCGCGCCAAAGGACACACCCCGCGAGATCGTCGACAAGCTCAACGCAACGATGAATGCGGCGCTCGAAGAACCGACGCCAAAGGCGAGGCTTGCGGACCTGGGGTCGAGCCGATGCGGAAGACCCCCGCACAATTCGGACAATTCCTTGTCGCCGAAAACGAAAAGTGGGGCGGCGTCATCCGCGCGGCCAAGATCAAGCTCGATTGAGTTCGATAAGTTCTACCAAGGGGAGAGTTGGTCAACGATCTTCGCTCAGAGGGGAAGGAAACCATGAACTTCATGAAACGAGATTTTATCGCACAGACAGCCGCGGCGGGCTGCACCATTGTTTTGTCGTTGATGCTGTCGCTTGGCGCGGCATCCGCGCAGGACAAGACATACACGATGAAGATAAGCCTACCGACGCTAAACGATCCCAGCCACGCCTTCGCCAAGGCCTATGCAGATGCGCTTGAGAAGGATTCCGGCGGGCGGATCAAGGCGCAGATTTTCCCAGCCAGTCAATTGGGCTCGATTCCAAGGCAGATCGAAGGCACGCAGTTCGGATCGATCCAATGCGTGGCTGTCCCGCCTGAATTTTTTGTCGGGGTTGACGAGCGCTTCGAAGTGATGGCGGCCCCCGGCCTCGTCAATTCGATCGATCACGGCCAGCGTCTCGCCGCCGATCCAACCGCGCGCAAGCTGATGCTGAGTCTCGGCGCCAGCAAGGGGCTGCACGGCGTCGCCATGTTCATGAACGCGCCGTCCTCCGTGATCGCAAAAACGCCGATTCGCCACCTCGCCGACTTCAAGGGGAAGAAGATCCGTGTTCTTGCCTCGCCGTTTCAAACGGAGCCGGTCGCCAAGCTTGGTGCAACCCCGGTGGCGATGACGCTCGCCGACGTGGTGCCGGCGCTGCAACAGGGCACCATCGACGGTGCAGTCGGCGGCATCGTTGTATGGACCCCGATGCATTTCGCCGATGCGGCGAAATATGTGACGGAAACCGGCCAGCCCGCGGTCTTCGTCATGGTTGAGGTCAACAAGGAGTGGTACGAATCGTTGCCGCCGGACCTGCAAAAAATCGTCGATGACGACGCCACCGCCCAGCAGGCGGCTATCGCACCTGTGGCAAGTGACATCGTCAGCAAAGCGCGCAAAGGCTGGACCGACACCGGCGGCGAGTTGATCGACCTGCCGCCCGACGAGCAGGCCGAGATGATGAAGACGTTTTCCAGCACCGTGGCCCAGGTGGCGGAGGCCAAGCCGTCTCTCAATGAGGCCTACAAGATCGTCAGCGAGGCGGCGCAGCGGACGAAATAGCCCCCGAGATCGGCGCGGCGCGATCGATCAATGCGCCGCGTCCCAATTATCGGCGGCGTGTGCTTCGACCTGGAGCGGCACTGAAAGCGACAAGGCCGGCAGCGGCGCTTCGACCATCACGCTGGTCACCACCGGCAGCGTCTTCTCCACTTCCTTCTGGGGCACCTCGAACACGAGTTCGTCGTGCACCTGAAGCAGCATTTGCGCCGCGAGCTTTTTCTTCGCGAGCGCCGCTTCCATGCGAATCATGGCGCGGCGGATGATATCGGCGGCAGTGCCTTGTAGCCGCGCATTGATCGCGGCGCGTTCGTTGAAGGAGCGGATCGACGGGTTCGACGCGCCGATATCGGGATAGTGGCATTTGCGGCCGAACAGCGTGAACACGTAGCCGTTCTTTTTCGCGAACGCCTTTGTCTCTTCCATGTAATCGCGGATGCCGGGAAACCGCTCGAAATATTTTCGGATATAGGCGCCGGCCTCTTCGCGGGCGATACCGAGCTGATTGGCGAGCCCAAACGCTGAAATGCCGTAGATGATGCCGAAGTTGATCGCCTTGGCGCGGCGGCGGACCTCGCCCGGCATGTTCTTCACCGGTACGCCGAACATTTCCGACGCGGTCATGGCGTGGATGTCGAGTCCCTCGCGGAACGCCTTGCGTAATTGCTCGATGCCCGCGATCTCCGCGAGCAGCCGCAGTTCGATCTGCGAATAGTCTGCGGAGACGAGCTTGTGGCCCGGCGACGCCACAAACGCCCGGCGGATTTTGCGGCCGTCCTCGGTGCGGATCGGAATGTTCTGCAGGTTCGGGTCGGACGATGAGAGGCGGCCGGTCGTGGTCGCGGCGAGCGCGTAGCTCGTATGCACGCGGTGCGTCGTCGGATTCACGTACCCGGGCAAAGCGTCCGTGTAGGTCGACTTCAGTTTCGACACTTGCCGCCAGTCGAGAATTTTCTGCGGCAGCTCGTGGCCTTGCTCCGCCAATTCCTCGAGCGCGCGCGCACCGGTGGACCATTGTCCGGTCTTGGTCTTGGTGCCGCCAGGTAGTCCGAGCTTGCCGAACAAGACATCGCCGATTTGCTTGGGGCTGCCGGGATTGACAGTCTCGCCGGCGATTTTCTTGATCTCGGCTTCGAGGCCTGCGGCCTCCTGCGCGAATTCGCCGGAGAGCCGCGACAGCACTTCGCGGTCGATCGAGATGCCGCGCCGCTCCATACGCGCGAGCACGCCCACGAGCGGCCGCTCCAGCGTCTCGTAGACGTGTAGCATATGCTCGGCAGCGAGCCGCGGCTTAAGCACCTGCCACAACCGCAGGGTGGCATCGGCATCTTCGCCCGCGTATTCCGTGGCCTGCTTGATCTCGACGCAATCGAACGTGACCTTGCCCTTGCCGGTCTTGGTCACCTCGTTGAAGTCGACCGTCTCGTGATCGAAGTAACGCCGGGCCAGCGGGTCGAGGCCGTGATCGGAACGGCCAGCGTCGACCACGTAGGACATCAGCATGGTGTCGTCATAGGACGCGATCTCGATGCCGCGCACGGCAAAGATCTGCCAGTCGAATTTGAAATTCTGTCCGATCTTGAGGACGCCTGCGTCTTCGAGCAGCGGCTTCATGGCGTCGAGCGCCGCGCGCTCCGGGATTTGATCGGGCGCCACTTCGCCCTGAAACAAACTGTCACGTCCGCCTTCACCGCCTTGCCTATGAATAAGGGGGACGTAGCAGGCCTCATTCGGCGCCAGCGCCATGGAGAAACCGCACAGGTCGGCCTGCATCGGATCGAGACTGGAGGTCTCCGTATCAATGGCGACCACGCCCAGGTCTTTCGCGCGCGCAATCCACGCGTTGAGCCGGTCGAGGCTGCGCACTGTCTCGTATTTCGAACGGTCGAATTTCTGATTGTGCGCGATCTCGAGGCGCGCGGCGGCGAAAGCTTGTGGCGTCAGCGCGCCGTTGGCCTTGCTGTGCGAATCCCCTGCCCCGGCGCGCGCAGAATGCGGCTGGGACGCGTCGGCCGGCTCGTCAATCCCGCCCCGCATCCCGCCGTCCGCTGCTGCTTCGCGGGGCGAGGACAAAGCGGAAGCCGCACCACCGCGCCCGACCAGCTTCGTATCCGGCTCAATCTCAGCCGCATCGATGCTGGAAAACTCGGCAACGCGCCGGGTCAGCGCGTTGAACTCCATCGCCTTGAGAAAGGCGATGAGCCGCTTGTGGTCGGGCTCGTGCACGGCGAGATCGCCGATCGGCACGTCGAGCTTTACGTTGTCGTCGAGCGTGACGAGTTTTTTCGACAGCCGCGCCTTGTCGGCGTTCTCGATCAAGGCTTGCCGGCGCTTGTCCTGCTTGATTTCGCCGGCGCGCTTGAGCAGCGTTTCCAGATCGCCGTACTCGCCGATGAGCTGCGCGGCCGTCTTGACCCCGATACCGGGCACCCCGGGCACGTTGTCGGTCGAATCGCCGATCAGCGATTGCACCTCGATGACCTTTTCCGGCGGCACGCCGAATTTCTCGATCACTTCGGCACGGCCGATCTTCTTGTCCTTCATGGTGTCGAGCATGACGACACGGTCGCCGACGAGCTGCATCAAATCCTTGTCCGACGACACGATGGTCGAGGTGGCGCCCGCCTCGTTGGCCTGACGCACATAAGTCGCGATCAGATCGTCCGCCTCGAAGCCCTTTTGCTCCAGGCAAGGCAGGTCGAAGGCGTGAACCGCGTCGCGAATCAGTGCGAATTGCGGCCGCAGATCGTCAGGGGGGTCCGGGCGGTGAGCCTTGTAATCGGGATACATGTCGGTGCGGAAGGTGTGCTCCGACAGATCGAACACCACGGCAAGATGCGTGGGTTTATCCTCGGCCTTCATGTCGCGCAGAAGCTTCCACAGCATATTGCAGAAGCCAAACACCGCGTTGAGCTGCCGCCCGTCCGACTTGCGGTTGATCGGCGGCAGCGCGTGATAGGCGCGGAAAATATACCCGGAACCGTCAACCAGAAAGACGTGGTCGCCCTTCTTCACCGGTTTGGCTGCGGGTATCGGCTTTTTCGGGGCTTTTTGTGCGGCTGGCATGATGGCCAATAATATAGGGGTTTCGCGGGCATTATCATGGCCCAACGGGTAAGACTGTGGATTTTCCGCCGCTGCCGATTGACGCCGCACTGCCGAGCCTGAAGGCGGCGTTGCGCGATCACAACGCCACCGTTCTGGTCGCGCCGCCCGGCGCTGGCAAGACGACCCGCGTACCCTTGGTGCTCGCCGACGAACCTTGGGCGGAAGGTCGCCGCATCCTGGTGCTGGAACCACGCCGGCTTGCCGCCCGCGCCGCCGCCGAACGCATGGCGCGGACGCTCGGGCAGAGCGTCGGCGACACGGTCGGAATTCGGATTCGCTACGATCACAAGGTTTCGCGGCGTACCCGCGTCGAGATCGTCACAGAAGGCGTTTTTTCAAGGCTCATCATCGATGATCCCATGCTTGCCGGAATCTCGGCCGTCTTGTTCGACGAATTCCACGAACGCTCGCTCGACGCCGACCTCGGGCTCGCTTTGGCGCGCGATGTCCAGCAGGCTTTGCGGCCCGACTTGCGGCTTCTCATCATGTCGGCGACGCTCGACGGCGCGCGCATCGCGGCGCTCCTGGGCGATGCACCGGTGATCGAGAGCGCCGGCCGCGCCTTCCCGGTCGAGACCCGCTATGTCGGACGCGAGGCACGGCCGATCGAGCCGCAAGTCGCCGACACGATCATGCGGGCGACGCGATCCGAGCAAGGCTCGCTGCTCGTGTTCCTGCCCGGCATCGCCGAAATCCGCCGCACACACGGGCAGCTCGAAGGCCGATTCGACCCCACGACCGAGGTGGTCACGCTTTATGGCGCACTCACGGGGGACGAGCAGGACCGCGCCATCGCTCCTGCCTTGCCGGGCCGCCGCAAAATCGTGCTTGCGACCTCGATCGCCGAGACCTCGATCACCATCGAGGGGGTACGCATCGTCGTCGACTCAGGGCTTGCCCGCGTGCCGCGCTACGAGCCCGACGTCGGGCTGACGCGGCTTGAGACCGTGCGGGTGTCGCGCGCTGCGGCGGACCAGCGCCGTGGCCGCGCCGGCCGCACCGAGCCCGGGATCTGTTACCGCCTCTGGGACGAAGCGCAGACCGTGGCGCTCGAACCGTTCGCCAAGCCGGAAATCCTCGCCGCCGATCTATCGTCGTTCGCGCTGGACCTTGCCGCGTGGGGAAGCGCCCCGGAACAACTCGCGTTCCTCGATCCGCCGCCGCGCGCAGCTCTCACCGAGGCCAAGACCTTGCTCACAGAGCTCGGCGCGCTGGATGCCGACGGCCGCATCACCGACGAGGGCCGACACCTGCGAAAGCTGCCACTGCCGCCGCGGCTCGCGCGCATGGTGGTGGACGCTGCCAGCGAAGGGGAAGCCTTGCAGGGCGCCGAGGTCGCAGTGCTGATCGGCGAGCGCGGGCTCGGCGGCAGCGATGTGGATTTGCGCGATCGCCTCAGCACCTTGCGCCGCGATCGCTCGCCCCGCGCGCGGGAGGCCGGCGCCATGGCGCAGCGATGGGCGAGTATCGCGGAAGCATCACCAACCCTTCCTCTAAATGGGAAAGAGAACAGTTCAAACCGAAAGCCCGAGGCGCTGACCGTCGGTGCGCTGCTGGCGCTCGCATATCCGGAGCGCATTGCGAGGCACCGCGGCGGCGGGGCGGGTGCATTTTTGCTGGCGAACGGCCGCGGTGCGCAGATCGATCCCGCCTCCTCGCTCGCTCGCGAGCCGTTCCTCGCGGTGGCCGAGCTTGCCGGCTCGGCAACGGCGGCCCGCATTCTGCTCGCCGCGCCAATCGCGCTTGCCGATATCGAGGCGCGTTTCGCCGATCGCATCGAGGCGCGCGAGGAGGTCACGTTCGATGCCGCAAGCCTGAGCCTGCGCGGGCGCAGAAGCCGGCGCCTCGGCGCTCTCGTGCTTTCCGAGCAGCCGTTCGCCGTTAGTCCGGGCGAGGAAGCAGCGCAGAGACTAGCCGCAGGGATTGCCGGCGTAGGCCTGGACCGCCTCCCCTGGACCAAAGCGCTGCGGCAATGGCGCGACCGCGTCATGTTCCTGCGCGCGAGCGAAGGCGACGAGTGGCCGGACCTTTCCGATGCTGCGCTTGGCAAAACCGCCGGCGAATGGTTGGCGCCGGCGCTGACGACAAAAACTGCATTCAGCGAGCTTACAGCCGAAGAACTGGAGGCGACGCTGAGCCAGCTCCTTTCCTGGCCTCTTAAGCGCCGCCTCGAGGCCGAGGCACCGACTCATTTTGAGGCGCCGACCGGCTCGCGCGTTCCGATCGACTACCAGGCCGAGGGCGGTCCAAAAATTGCGATCCGGGTGCAGGAGCTGTTTGGCCTCGACCGCCACCCGGCAATCGCCGGTGGCAAAGTGGCGTTGCTGATCGACTTGTTGTCGCCGGCGCACCGGCCCGTACAAACCACCCGCGACCTGCCGGGATTCTGGCGCGGCAGCTATGCGGCCGTACGCTCCGAGATGCGAGGACGTTACCCGAAGCACCCGTGGCCGGACGACCCGATCGCCGCGACCGCGACGCGGCGCGCCAAGCCGCGCAACTCATGAGGATTTGCGCGGATGCCTTAGCTTTTCGCTTACCGTGGAAATGCAAATCCGCCGTATGCCGGATCACATTAGCCCCTTGTTTCGCCGCTGCATGGTGACATGGCGTTAGTCGCTGTGTCCGGATTGCGCCATGCGCTTTATTATTACTTTTGCGGCGGTCGCCCTGGTCGTGGGGATGATCGTTCCGCAATTCGCGACGCAGATCTACGCGCCCCGCGCTCCGCACAATCTAATGGCCGCGCGCGAAGCGACGCCGGTGGCGCCTGTGTCATCCGATCCGGATTCGGTCGTCGTAGCGCCCGATGCGATGGGACACTTTCGCGTCGAAGGTCGCATCGATGGGCGGTTCCTTCAGTTCGTCGTCGATACCGGGGCTTCGGTCGTGGCCTTGACGGCCGACGACGCGGCGGCACTCGGTATTCATCCGGCTGAGATTGACTTCCGGGCGCTGGTCAAAACCGCCAACGGCACGGTGCGCGCGGCCCCGGTCCAACTCGACATGGTCGAGGTCGGCAACCTCCTGGTGCGCGACGTCGCCGCGATGGTCCTCCCGGACGGCGCGCTGAGCGATAATCTACTCGGCCTTTCCTTCCTATCGCGGTTGCGGCGCTTCGAGTACGCAGACGGCAAGATGGTCCTGGAGCAGTAGCGACGCTGTCATCGGCCGCGACGCTGGACGATGCAGCACTCAGCGCCGTCGCCGCTGCCCTCATTCCAACCAAAATCAAGGTGTTTTCTGGATGGGCCGCCTTCGCCGAGCGAGACGAGAAGAACGCAACCATTCCGCTCTCGCTTCGGTTAGGCTATCCCACTCCGGCGTTCGATTCGGATCAAACTCACAATGTTTCCCACACCCAAACCTTCGCTCAAGCCCAATACCTACGCCTACGAATCCGAGCCGATGGTGAAGTCCACCGGCTTTCGCGAGTACGACGCGCGCTGGCTGTTCGGCAGCGAAGTCAATCTCATGGGCATCGAGGCGCTCGGGCTGGGGCTCGGCACGCTCATTCACGAGTTGGGCGTCGAGCCGCGTATCGTGACCGGCCACGATTTTCGCTCCTATTCGGCGTCAATCAAAATGGCGCTGGTGAACGGGCTGATGGCCTCCGGCTGTAAGGTGTATGACATCGGTTTGGCCGTCACGCCGATGGCCTATTTCGCGCAGTTCGATCTCGACGTGCCCTGCGTCGCCATGGTCACGGCTTCGCACAACGATAACGGCTGGACCGGCGTAAAGATGGGCGTCAACCGGCCGCTCACCTTCGGCCCCGACGAGATGACGCTCCTTAAAGACATTGTGCTCAACGGCCGATTCAAGACCAAGGGCGGCGGCGCCTATGACTTCGTCGAGAATTTTCCCGCGCGCTACATCGCCGACCTGACCAAGCGCGAGAGGATCAAACGCCACCTCAAGGTGGTGTGCGCCTGCGGCAACGGCACAGCGGGCGCCTTCGCGCCGCAGGTCTTGGAAAAAATGGGCTGCGAGGTCGTGCCGCTGGACTGCGAGCTCGATCACACCTTTCCAAAATACAATCCAAACACCGAAGACCTGAAGATGCTCCACGCCATGCGCGACGCGGTGCTGGCAAGCCACGCCGATGTGGGCCTCGGCTTCGACGGCGATGGCGACCGCTGCGGCGTGGTCGATAACGAGGGCGACGAGATCTTTGCCGACAAGGTCGGCGTCATGCTGGCACGCGACATCTCGGCAAACCACAAGAACGCGCTGTTTGTCGCCGACGTGAAATCGACCGGCCTGTTCATGACCGACCCGGTGCTGATCAAAAACGGCGCCAAGACCGACTACTGGAAGACCGGTCACTCCTACATGAAACGCCGAGTCAACGAGATCGGCGCCATTGCGGGCTTCGAGAAGTCCGGCCACTTTTTCTTCAACAAGCCCTTCGGCCGCGGTTATGACGACGGCTTGATTTTCGCGCTTGCGGTCTGCGACATGCTCGACCGCAACCCGGGAAAGAGCATGGCGGATCTCAAAAATGCGCTGCCGCGAACCTGGTCATCGCCGACCATGTCGCCGCACTGCGCCGATGAGGTCAAATATGCGGTGGTGGATCAGGTGGTGAAGCATTTCGAGGCCGAGAAGGCCAAGGGCGGGAAGGTCGCCGGCCAGCCGATCCGCGACCTTGTCACCGTCAACGGCGTGCGTGTCACCGTTGAGGACGGCACCTGGGGTCTCGTGCGCGCGTCTTCCAACAAACCGGAACTCGTCGTCGTCGTCGAAAGCCCGGTGTCGGAGGCGCGCATGCGCGACATATTCAAGTCGATCGACGCCGTGCTGCGCACGCACAAGGAAGTCGGCGAATATAACCAGACGATCTGAACGCCGAATCCCGCTACTCGGCTTGATCGAACAGAGCGATCTTCCACTCGCCGCTCGGCAGATGGGCGTAACACAGCCGGTCGGCATTCAACGGAATCGCGGCGGATATGGGTATCCAGCCGCTTTTCCCCGACGGCAGCAGCACTTTCAAATGAGTGGTCGGCGGGCCTGATTGTCCCTCGAGCACCTGTGGATACACGTCAACAACCGGCAGCGCGATTTGGTTGGCGCGTCCGATTGGCGATCCGCCTCCAGTACGCGCCGCGGTAACGCTCGTATCTGCAACGGTGAAATACCAGTCCACCGAATCATCGGCGCCTATCGTCTTTTTTGCGCTCTCAAAGGCGCCGTCATCGACGATGGTGGCCTGGATCGGTCCGCACACCAGAGTCTCGGAAGAGGGGTCGAAGGTCGTGTTGGCGGCGAACGCCGCCAAAGTATCCCAGAACGGACCGTCCGCAACGCCGCCATCGACGCGCTTGCCGAACTGCCTGAAGCCGAACACAACCTTGAAGTTTTGCAGCGCGTCGCCACTGAAGTCGAATTGATCGTCCAGTTCACCGCCCGACGTCCACACGAACGTGGGACCTACCAGCGAGAACAAAGCCTGCGCATCTTTCTTTGCAACCGCATCCGCAAATGACTTTTGCATCTTCCGAAAAGCCGCGTCCGCATGGTAAGCGTCCGGCAATTGCACCTTGACGGCCGGATAGGCGACTTCCTTCACAGCGGCCAGGCACGCAGTGTCAGCCGCAATCGCGAAGGCCATTGCGGTGACGAGAATAGCCAAGTCGCGCATGTCGACCCCCCGTGAGGTAGCGCGCGCCTGCATCAGAACGCGCCCGGGTGCACGCCAGGATCACACTTCCTCATAAACGTCGATCTCCGGTGCCCCCGGCAGCATCGTGCGCCAGGCTTGCAGATAGGTTTGCATCCGAAAGTCGCTGGCGAGCCTTTGCCGGTTGAGTTCCCAGTCCTCGTGTGCCTCGTATTCGATCTCCTGGATGAACTTGGCTGGATCGTCGACATTCTGCAGAAGACGGACCCGAGCATTGCCGAACATCTGATAGAACGGCGCCGCGGCCTTGATCATGGCGACCATCTGCTTCGAATCGGCTGTCGGCATGGTAAATTTCAATTGAACCGTTCGCCGGACTTTTGTTTCACCGGTACTCATTGAATGTATCCTTATTTCAAGGTCTCGCGGAATTTGTGCCCGGGATAGACGCCAAGTATCCGCAGCGTATCCGGCTGTGAAACGAATTCCAGTTCTTCGAGCGCGAGTTCGAGCCCGCGATCTTTCGGGTGCCCTTGCACGTCGGCGTAGAACTGTGTCGCCGTGAAGCTGCCGTCGACCATGTAGCTTTCGAGCTTGGTCATGTTGATGCCGTTGGTGGCAAAGCCGCCCAGCGCCTTGTAGAGCGCAGCGGGAATGTTGCGCACCTGAAACACGAACGTCGTCATCACGCGCCTTTCGGAGCGGCTGGCCCATTGCGGCTTGCTGGCCAGCACGACGAAGCGGGTGGTATTGTGCTTGGCGTCGGCAACGTTCTTTTTGATGATTTTCAGGCCGTAAATTCTCGCCGCCAGCTCGGTCGCCAGTGCTGCGCGGGAAATATCGTCCGCTTCCGCCACCTCGCGGGCGGCGCCTGCCGTGTCGGCCGCGACGACGGCCTTGATGCCGAGCTTACGGATGATGTTGCGGCACTGACCGAGGGCGTGCACGTGGCTTTCCACCGTCCGGATCGTCTTCAGGGTTGCACGCTTGGGCGCCATCAATTGGTGCTGGACCGGCAGAAACCATTCCGAGACGATGTGCAGGCCCGATTCCGGCATCAGGTGATGGATATCGGCGACACGACCTGCCACGGAATTGTCGATCGGGATCATGGCAAGCGCGGCCCGGCCGGTGCGCACCGCGGCGAATGCGTCCTCGAAGGTCGCGCACGGCAGCGGCTCATAGGCGCGATAGGCTTCATTGCAGGCGATGTGCGAGTTGGCCCCCGGCTCGCCCTGGAACGCAATCTTTCGGCGTGTGCTCATGATCGGCTGGTTAGCATGGCGCGCGCGGCTTCCAAATCCTCCGGCGTATCGACACCGAGCGGCACCGTATCGACAATCGCCACGTCGATCCGCATGCCAGCTTCGAGCGCCCGCAACTGCTCGAGCTTTTCGCGCTTCTCCAGCGGCGACGGCGGCAGCGCCACAAAGCGATCGAGCGCCGCGCGGCGGAAGGCGTAAAGCCCGATATGATGATAGAGCGGACCGTCGCCGGCAGGCGCGGTGGCGCGGGTAAAATAGAGCGCGCGCAGCCGCGCCGGGCCGACCGGCGTGCCCACCACCTTCACCACATTGGGATTGTCGCGCTCGTCGGGCCTTCTGATCTCGGCCGCAAGGGTGGCGATATCGACGGCCGGCTCCCCAAGCAAGGCCACGGCCGCAGCGAGGTTGCCGGGTTCGAGCGTTGGCAGATCGCCTTGCATATTGACAATGATACCCGCGCGACGCGCGGGATCGATTTTCGCCACCGCCTCATGGATTCGGTCGGTGCCCGACATATGGTCGCCACGCGTCATGACGGCTTTGCCGCCGGATTTTTCCACCGCAGCGGCGACTTTGGGCGAATCGGTGGCGACGACCGCCGGGCCGATGCCCGCGGCGGCAGCTCGCCGCCAAACGTGCACAATCATCGGCGCTCCGGCGATGTCGGCGAGCGGCTTACCTGGCAGCCGGGTCGAAGCCATGCGGGCGGGGATCAGGATGAGGACATCAGGCATCGCGGCAGCAGCGTAGCCTTGTTATACGGGTTGCAAGACGCGCGGCAAACCGGCTATTTGTGCGCCTCCCTACCTGCCTCTTCGGAGCCATTCGGCGATGGATTCGTTCGAACTCAATAAGGTTCTCGGCGCCGTGCTGGGAACCTGCCTGTTTCTGCTTGCCGTCCATATCGCCTCTGGCGCGATCTTTACGCCGCCGACGCCGGCGAAGCCCGGCTATGAAATTGCCGTGACGGAAACGCCTGCGGGCACAGCGGCACCGGCAGCCCCCGCGGAAGTACCGATCGAGACCATGCTCCCGGGCGCCTCGATTAAGCAAGGCACAGCGGACGTCAGGGTGTGCCAAGCCTGCCATACCTTCCAGAAGGGTCAGGGCAACAATGTCGGCCCGAATCTTTACGGCGTCGTCGGGCGTCCGGTCGCGTCCATTGCCGGCTTCAACTACTCGGCGGCGCTGAAGGCGAAAGGCGGCACCTGGACCTTCGATGCGCTGAATACTTGGCTGACGAACCCCCGTGGCGACGTTCCAGGCACGCTGATGACGTTCGCGGGCATCGACAATGAGAAAGAGCGCGCCGACATCATTGATTATCTCAATTCGAACTCCGACAGTCCTTTGCCGATGCCCAAGGCGGCTGAGGCCACCCCTCCCCCGACGAACCCGGCGGCGAGCGCCGCTCCCGCACCGGGAGCACCATCGGCACAGCCACCCGCAGCGGCCCAACCGGCTCCTGCGGCGCCAAAACCTGCTGCTCCACCGGCCTCCAAATAGGCGCTTCGCACTCTCTAAGTGCAAGTTGACGGCGGCATCTTCGCACGTGGATGTGAAGAGCAATTTCGTCGCGCCGCGGGCCGGCACGCTGGCGCCGCAATTGAAAAGCAAATAAGCAGCGGCTCGATCCCGCCCGCAGCCCGCGGATGCCGTGGAGTGCATTGGAGCACCTCGTGAACCGCCGATCCCTGCTGACATCCGGCCTGCTCGCGCTCGCGGCACGGCGGCTTCCGCTGCCGGCCTGGACGACCCGCGCCTCGGCCCAGGAGGGTCAGGCCGGCGCTGCCTGGCGGAACGGCTTGTCGCTTTTCGGCGACCTGAAATATCCGGCGGGCTTCAAGCAGTTCGATTACGTCAACGCCAACGCGCCGAAGGGCGGCGCGGCGCGGGAAATCGCCATCGGCACATTCGACAACTTCAACATGGTGGTCGCCGGAGTCAAAGGCATCCTCGCTGCCGGCAGCACGCTGATCTACGACACACTGCTTGCAGGGTCGCTTGACGAAGTGTCAAGCGGATACGGGCTCGTGGCCGAAGCCGTGCGCTATCCGGATGACTTCTCCTTCGCGGCTTACCGTCTGCGCGCGGAAGCAAAATGGAACGACGGCAAGCCGATCACGACCGATGACGTGATTTTCTCGTTTGAGGCCCAGAAGAAATACAGCCCGCAGCTTTCCGCGTACTATCGCCATGTCGTCAAGGTCGAGAAAACCGGCGAGCGCGAGATCACTTTCACCTTCGATGGCCCGGGCAACCGCGAGCTGCCGCAAATCGTCGGCGAACTTTTCGTCCTGCCCAAACACTGGTGGCAGGGTACCGACAAAAACGGCAACAAACGCGACATCGGCGCCACCACACTCGAGCCGCCGCTCGGCTCCGGCACCTACCGCATCAAGGATTTTTCGGCCGGCCGGGAAATCGTCTACGAGCGTGTGAAGGACTATTGGGCGCGCAATCTCAACGTGAGGATTGGCCGCGATAATTTTGATGAGTTGCGGTACGAATATTTCCGCGACACCACCGTCGCCCTCGAAGCCTTCAAGGCCGATACGGTGGACTGGCGGGAAGAAAACAGCGCCAAGAACTGGGCCACCGCCTACAATTTCCCTGCGGTCAGCGACAAACGCGTCATCCTCGACGAATTTCCCATCAACAGCTTCGGGATGATGCAGGCGTTTGCCTTCAATATCCGCCGCGACAAGTTCAAGGACCCACGCGTGCGGCTCGCCTTCAACTATGCATTCGATTTCGAGGAGATGAATCGGCAGATCTTCTTCGGCCAATACAAGCGCATCGCCAGTTATTTCGAGGGCACCGAACTTGCCGCCACCGGCTTGCCAACCGGCCGGGAACTGGAAATCCTGCAGGCGGTGCGTGATCAGGTTCCACCCGAGGTTTTCACGACGCCTTACACCAATCCGGTGGCCGGCAACCCCGATGCCGTACGCAATAATCTGCGGCAAGCCGTGCGGCTCCTCCACGACGCCGGCTACGAAATCCGCAACGGGCGGCTGGTCAACACCAAGACGAATGAGCCTTACGCAGTCGAGTTCCTCGCCGACGATCCGAATTTCGAGCGCGTGTTCTTGTTCTACAAACCCTCTCTCGACCGCATCGGCATCACCGTAACGGTGCGAACGGTCGACAACGTGCAGTTCGAAAACCGGCTGCGTGACTTTGACTTCGACATCATCACCAACGCCTGGGGAGAATCGTTGTCGCCCGGCAACGAGCAGCGCGGCTATTGGGGTTCGCAGTCGGCCGACCAGCCCGGCTCGTTCAACCTGATCGGCATCAAAAATCCGGCTGTCGACGCCATGATCGATCAGGTGGTCTTCGCCAAGAACCGCGCCGACCTCGTCGCCGCCACCAAGGCGCTCGACCGGGTGCTGTTATGGAACCACTACGTCGTGCCGCAATGGACCTACGGCAAAGTGCGCAGCGCCCGCTGGGACCGCTTCAGCCACCCCGATCCGATGCCGAAATACGGCGCGGCGGGATTTCCGTCGATCTGGTGGTGGGACGCCGCCAAAGCCGCCAAAACGGGTACGCGGTCGTGACCGGCGCGCGGGCGACAATCGGATCGCAGCGCTCATATGGTTGATCTAGCGCGTCGGCGCGTTCTCAAAGTGGCCGCTGGAGTTGCCGTTGTGGCCGCGGCACGCGCCGGCATTTCCTCCGCGAGCGCAGAGCAGGACATCGAGTCACACGGCCTTTCCGCGTTCGGCGATCTCGCCTACCCGCCGGACTTCCACCACTTCCGCTATACTGACCCCAACGCGCCGAAGGGAGGAATTTTCTCGCAGATCGGGCCGGGCCGCCAATACAACCAGAATTTTCTCACCTTCAACTCGCTCAACAGCTACATCCTCAAGGGCGATGCGGCGCAGGGCATGGAGTTGACCTTCGCCACATTAATGGTTCGCTGCGGCGACGAACCTGACGCCATGTACGGCCTTGCCGCCGCAAAAGTGCGGCGCTCGGCGGACGGGCTGACCTACACGTTCTTCATCCGTCCCGAAGCCAAATTCCACGACGGCACGCGGCTCACGGCGCACGACGTCGCTTTCTCGTTGAATCTCCTCAAGGAGAAAGGCCACCCGATCATCACCCAGCTCTTGCGCGACCTCAGCGGCGCGAAGGCGAACGACGATGCGTCGGTGACCGTGACCTTCGCGCCAAAGCGCGCGCGCGACGTGCCGCTGTTCGTCGCCGGCTTGCCGATTTTTTCCCGCGCCTATTATTCGTCGAAACCGTTCGATGAATCGACGCTCGATGTGCCGCTAGGCTCGGGCGCCTACAAGGTCGGCCGGTTCGACGCCGGCCGCTACATCGAGTTCGCCCGCGTCAAGGATTGGTGGGGCGCCGACCTGCCAGTCAGCCGCGGCCAGTACAATTTCGATGTCGTGCGTTTCGAATATTATCGCGACCGCGACGTCGGTTTCGAAGGCTTCACCGCCGAGAATTATCTGTTCCGCGAAGAGTTCACCTCACGGACCTGGAAGACACGCTACGATTTCCCAGCAGTGCAGGACGGCCGCGTCAGGCGCGACACCATCCCTGACGACACCCCCTCGGGGGCCCAAGGGTGGTTCATCAATACGCGCCGGCCAAAATTCGCCGACGCCAAGCTGCGCGAAGCGCTCAATGACGCGTTCGATTTCGAATGGACCAATAAGACGATCATGTACGGCTGCTACGATCGCACCGTGTCGGTGTTCCAGAACTCGGACATGATGGCGGTCGGCAAACCGAGCACGGACGAGCTGGCGTTGCTCGAGCGATTCCGTGGCCGCGTCTCCGACGAAGTGTTCGGCGACCCTTACATACCGCCGGTCACGGATGGCTCTGGCGCCGATCGGGTGCTGCTGCGCAAGTCTGCGCAACTTCTTCAGGAAGCAGGCTGCACCATAAAGGGCGGCAAACGCGTCCTGCCTAGCGGCGAACCGATCACCATCGAATTCCTGCTCGATGAGGCCACCTTTGAGCCACACCACATGGCGCTCATCAAGAACCTCACAACGCTGGGCATCGACGCCGCCATTCGCCTGGTCGATCCGGTTCAATACCGCGCGCGGCTTGACGGCTTCGACTTCGACATCACGGTCGATCGTCTCTCCTTCTCCTCCACGCCGGGCGATTCGCTGCGGTTGTACTTTTCCTCACAGGCAGCGGCGCTTAAGGGCTCGTACAATCTTGCGGGCATCGCCGATCCGGCTGTCGACGCCCTGATCGAAACCATCATCGCCGCTGAAACGCGCCCGGCCCTGGTGACCGCATGCCGCGCGCTCGACCGCGTCATCCGCGCCGGCCGTTACTGGATCCCGCAATGGTACAAGCCATCCCATTGGATCGCGTATTGGGACGTCTTCGGGCGTCCGCCGGCACAGCCGCACTATTTCCGCGGCATTCCGGAGACCTGGTGGTATGACCGCGACAGGGCAGCGAAAATCCAGAAGGCGGGATAGAGTGACGTTCACCGCAACGCGCTTGCCACGGACGGCGCGCCGGCGCCTCAAGATGACGATCAGCGTGCAGATAATGGCCAGAGTAAAATGACCGCCTACATCGTTCGCCGGCTGCTCTTCATGATCCCCACCATTTTCGGGATCATGTTGGTATCGTTTGTCGTGGTGCAATTTGCTCCGGGCGGGCCCGTGGAGCGCGTCATCGCGCAGCTTGCCGGCACCGATACCGGAGCGACCTCGCGCATTTCCGGCTCCCCCGGCGGCGATTTTGGCGCCCGCGGCGCGGTGCCGGGCAGCGCTCAAGGCGACATCAACTCGAAATATCGTGGCGCTCAGGGCCTCGATCCGGCTTTCATCAAGAGCCTGGAAAAGCAGTACGGCTTCGACAAGCCCGCCTATGAGCGATTTTCCATCATGCTGTGGAATTATCTACGCTTCGATTTCGGCAAGAGCTATTTCCGCGACGTGAGCGTCATCGAACTGATCAAGGAAAAATTGCCGGTTTCAATCTCGCTCGGCATCTGGATGACGCTGATTTCCTACCTCATCTCGATCCCGCTCGGTATTCGCAAGGCGGTGCGAGACGGCACAAATTTCGACGTCTGGACCTCAAGCGTCGTCATCATCGGGTACGCCATTCCCGGATTTTTGTTTGCGATCCTGCTCATCATCCTGTTCGCCGGCGGCTCATTTTGGCAAATCTTTCCATTGCGCGGGCTCACTTCCGACGGCTGGTCGCAATTTCCCTGGTGGGAAAAGATTCTGGATTACTTCTGGCACATCACGCTGCCGATCGTGTCCATGGGGCTGGCGGCCTTCGCCACCATGACGCTGCTCACCAAGAACTCCTTCCTCGAGGAACTGCGCAAGCAATACGTGCTCACCGCGCGCGCCAAGGGCTGCTCCGAACGGCAAGTTCTCTATGGCCACATCTTCCGCAACGCGATGCTGCTTGTGATCGCCGGCTTTCCCAGCGCCTTCGTCAGCGCCTTCTTTGCCGGGTCGCTGCTAATCGAGACGATCTTTTCGCTCGACGGGCTGGGACTCTTGAGCTTCGAAAGCGTGCTCAATCGCGATTACCCGGTCGTGTTCGCCAACATCTATATTTTCGCATTAGTCGGCCTGGTCGTGACCTTGATTTCCGACCTCACCTACACGTGGATCGATCCGCGCATCGATTTCGAGACGCGAGAGGTGTGAGGTGGACGTTCGGACTCCCACCAAAGAAAACCTCAAGCCGATCGACGGCAGGATTACAGCGCCGACGCTAACGCCGGATTTGGAGCCTACCGGCCCTCTTGGCCTCATCGCATCGCCAAAAAAATTTGGGCTTTCGCCCATCAACATCCGCCGCTGGCGGAATTTCAAGGCCAACCGTCGCGGTTATTGGTCGCTATGGATTTTTCTCGCGCTATTCCTGATCACGCTGTTTGCCGAATTCATCGCCAACGACAAGCCGATCTACATCCACGTCGACGGCAAGAACTACTTTCCGGTCTTTGTCACCTACCCGGACACCGATTTCGGCGACGTCTTCGGCACCGCTGCCGATTATCGCGACTCGCATTTGCAAGCCTATTTGGCCGAACACCACGCCACCCAGATTTGGCCGCCGATCCCGTTTTCCTACAATACGATCGTGAGCCGTCCGCCGTCGCCGTTTCCCTCCAAGCCAACTTGGCTGCTCAGCAAAGAGGATTGCGACTTTGCGGCGAAGAACGGCTACGGCCAATGCGGCATCCTCGAATACAACTGGCTCGGCACTGACGACGTTGGCCGCGACGTGCTGGCGCGGCTGATTTACGGTTTTCGGGTCTCAGTCTTGTTCGGCCTCGTGCTCACCATCATTTCATCGATCATCGGTGTCGTCGCCGGCGCCGTGCAGGGCTACTTCGGAGGCTGGACCGATCTGTTGTTTCAGCGCTTCATCGAAATTTGGACCTCAGTGCCCGAGCTTTATCTGTTGCTGATTATCTCCTCGGTGCTGGTTCCCGGATTCTTCGTGCTGCTCGGCATTTTGCTGTTGTTCTCCTGGGTGCGGCTCGTCGGCCTGGTGCGCGCCGAGTTTCTGCGCGGGCGCAATTTCGAATACATCATGGCGGCGCGGGCGCTCGGCGTGTCCAACGCCGTCATCATGTTTCGCCATCTGCTGCCGAACGCCATGGTGGCGACCATGACGTTCTTGCCGTTCATCATGTCGTCGTCGGTAATGACGCTCACGGCGCTCGATTTTCTCGGCTTCGGCCTGCCGCCCGGCTCGCCGTCGCTTGGCGAATTGCTCTCCCAGGGCAAAGCCAACGTGCAGGCGCCCTGGCTCGGGCTCACCGGCTTTTTCGCCGTCGCCATCATGCTCTCGCTGCTCATATTCATCGGCGAAGCCGTGCGCGACGCCTTCGATTCACGGAAGTCGTTTGTATGAGCGCCGAGCCCCTCCTCTCGATCCGCGATCTCTCGGTCGCTTTCGCCCGGGGCGGGCGCGAGACACTTGCGGTCGATCGTGTGTCGTTCGACATCGGCAAGGGCGAGACCCTTGCGCTTGTCGGCGAATCGGGCTCTGGAAAATCCGTCACCTCGCTTTCGATCCTTAAGCTGCTGCCTTATCCGTCGGCGCGGCATCCCTCCGGCGAAATTCATTTCAAGGATCAGGAATTATTGCGGCTCTCCGAACGCGACATGCGGCGAGTCCGCGGCGACGACATCACCATCATCTTTCAGGAGCCGATGACCTCGCTCAATCCGCTGCACACGATCGAGAAGCAGATCGCTGAGATCTTGCTGCTGCACCGCGGATTGACCGGCGAAGCCGCGCGCGCCCGCTCCATCGAGGTCCTGGGTCAGGTCGGCATTCCCGATCCGCAAAGCCGGCTCAAGGCCTATCCGCATCAGCTATCCGGCGGCCAGCGCCAGCGGGTAATGATCGCCATGGCGCTCGCCAACGAACCCGATTTGCTCATCGCCGACGAACCGACGACGGCGCTCGACGTCACCGTGCAGGCGCAAATCATCGCGCTGCTGAAGGACATTCAGAAGCGGCTCGGCATGTCGCTCCTCTTCATCACCCACGATCTCGGCATCGTGCGTAAAATTGCGCAGAGGGTGTGCGTGATGAAGGAGGGCCGCATCGTCGAGCAGGGCGACGTCGAGCGCGTGTTCACGGCGCCCGAGCACCCGTACACGCGCGCGCTGCTCGCCGCCGAGCCGAAACCCGATCCAGCGCCGCCGCAGCCTACCGCACCCATGGTGCTGGAGGCCGTCGATCTGAAAGTCTGGTTCCCGATCAAACGCGGCGTACTGCGCAAAGTCGTCGGCCACATCAAGGCCGTAGACGGAGTGAGCCTTGCGCTTCGCAAGGGCGAAACGCTCGGCGTTGTCGGCGAATCCGGCTCGGGCAAGACGACGCTCGGTCTCGCGCTCCTGCGGCTTATCTCTTCCGAAGGGCCGATCATATTCATGGGCAATCCGCTGCAGGGATTGCGGTTCAAGCAAATGCGGCCGTTCCGCCGCGACATGCAGATCGTGTTTCAAGACCCCTACGGCTCGCTCTCGCCGCGGCTGTCGGTCGCCGACATCATCAAGGAAGGGCTCAACGTCCATCATCCGGGCATGCCGGAGCGCGAGCGCGATGAGCGCGTCGTCCGCGCCCTAACCGATGTCGGGCTCGATCCCGACACGCGCTTTCGCTTCCCGCACGAATTCTCCGGCGGCCAGCGACAGCGTATCGCGGTGGCGCGCGCCATCGTTCTGGAGCCGACCTTCATCGTGCTCGACGAGCCGACCAGCGCGCTCGACATGCTGATCCAGTCGCAGATGGTTGATTTGTTCCGCGACCTGCAGAAGCGGCGCAACCTCACATATCTGTTCATCTCGCACGACTTGCGCGTGGTCGCCGCGCTGGCGAGCCGCCTGCTGGTCATGAGGGCCGGCAAGGTGGTGGAGGCAGGCAACGCCGCTGAGCTGTTCCAGAAACCCAAGACCGACTACACGCGCGCACTGTTTGCCGCGGCCTTCAATATCGAAACCGCGCCATCAGGGATCGTCGCGCAATGAACAAGCTTCGTGGCCTGCTCCTGTGTGCGTTGGCGCTCGCGGCCGCCTGCTGGAATGGCGCTGCCGCCCAGGAGTCCGATCGCTCCGCCCAGCTCGTATCGGAATATCCGCTCACCAACGACGACGGCTCACCGCTGCCCAATCACACCGTCAGGCTGATCGGCCCGATCGATCGATTGCTGGGCGTCGTCGTCGCGGCCAACCCAAAGGGCAAGACGACGCTGTACGAATTCTACGATCTCAATTGTCCCTATTGCCGCATCGCATCTGTCGATATCTCCGGCATGGTCGAACACGATCAGAATTTGCGGTTGGTTCTGGTGCCGTTTCCAGTGCTCGGCATACCGTCCATTATGGCAGGCCGGGTCGAACTGGCCGTGGCGAAGCTGGGCACGCCCAAGCAATTTTATGACTTTCATCGCAAAATCTACGCGCAGCGCGGCAATGTTGACGGCCAGCGCGCACTGGCCGTGGCGAGCAGTCTTGGCTTCGATCAGAAGGCCTTGCTCAAGGCCGGCGATGGCGACGACATCACCGAGATCATGAAAAATCACCTCAGCCTCGGCGATTCGCTTGGGCTTGCCGCAACGCCGTCCTTCGTCATCGACGGCGTTGCCCTACTTGGCTATCCGGGCCGCGACCGGCTGCAAGCGATCGTCGATGCGGCGAGCGCGTGCGGCAAGGTGATGTGCTAGTCTCCGCTAGACCGGCCATCAAGGAACGCTTCGCGCAGGACGGCACCCACGGCGCGCTCGATCATGAGGCATTCGCCGCAATGCTCACCAAACAATTCGCCGACTGGCCGGAGCGGATCAAAACGCTGAGCATCACCGGCGAATAGTTCGTTTCACGCCCGGTCCAGAACCTAGAACCCGAACAGTTTCGCCGGATTATCGACCAGCATGAGCTGGCGCGTGCGCGCGCCGGGCGCGATCTCGGCAATGAGATCGACCAGTTCGCCGTCATTAGGTACGGCATTGTGGTTCGGGTGCGGCCAATCGGTGCCCCAGACCACCCGTTCGGGTGCGTGCGCCGCAAGATTGCGCGGGAATGCGATGGCGTCCGCGTAAGGATACTTTTCCTTGCTGATGCGGTCGGTGCCGGAGAGCTTCACCCAGATATTGCCGCGGTCTAGAAGCCTGCGCAGCACCGAGAATGTCCTGCCCTGAAGTCCTTCGGCGATATCGATACGTCCGATATGGTCGATCACGACCGGTGCTTCGATCGAGGTAATGAATTCGTAGAGATCGAGAACGCCATGGCCGCCAGTGTGAATCTGGATATGCCAGCCGTAGGGCGCGACTTTCTCGATGATGTCCAAGACGTCTTGCCGCGGCCTGGGTGCGCCGAGGTGGCCGCCAAAGAAGTGCAGCCGCACGCCGCGGACACCTGCTTCATCGAGCCGCTCGACTTCGGCGTCGGGCGTGCGGGGATCGAGCAGCGCCGAACCGCGGTAGCGGCCTTCGCCAGCCGTGAGCAAGTCGACCAGCACTGAATTATCGGTGCCGTGACAGGTAGACTGCACGAATACGCCGCGCTGGAAGCCGAGGAATTCGTGCAGGCGGAACAGGTCTTCCTTGGGAGCGTCGGCCGGCGTGAAAGTCCGGTTCGTCGCATAGGGAAATTTGCGGTGCGGTCCGAACACATGAAAATGCGAATCGCAGGCGAGCGGCGGCAGCGTGATGCGCGGCTTCTTCGGACTAGAATCCGGCGGCGCGATCGTCGGAGTGAGATCGTTGGGATCGATGGCCATTGTTGCCTTACTCTTTTGAATTCAGTCGCTGCGCGCGGTCATACCGCCGTCTACCACAATTTCGGTACCGGTAATGAAGCGCGCTTCGTCGGAGGCGAGAAAAAGAACCGCGGCGGCCGTGTCGCGACCGTCGCCGGCAAACCCGAGCGGGATGCGCGCGATCCTCGCCCCGAGCAGAGCTTCGACATCGCCGCCGGTGCGCTGCTTGGCGAGGCGCGCTTCAACCATCGGCGTGTGCATTTGCCCTGGGATGACTGTGTTCACGCGGATGCCGTGCTTTGCGTACTGCACGGCGGTCACCCGCGAGAACTGGATGACCGCCGCCTTCGACGAGGCGTAACCGATCTGCGGCGATCCCGAATAGCTGATGCCCGAGGTCGATGCCGTGTTCACGATTGCGCCACCGCGCTGCTCGATCATGACCGGGATCACGTGGCGGCAGGCGAGAAACACAGTCTTGAGGTTGTAGTCAATCTGGTTGTCCCAAGCCTCTTCCGAAAGCTCGGCGGCACCGCCTGGCGCCGAACCGCCCACATTGTTGACCAGGATATCGATGCGGCCAAAGGCCTTGCGGCAGGCCTCCACCATGGCGTGCACCTGACCGTCGTCGGTGACGTCGCAGACATGCGTGGCGATCTCGCCGTTGTTGCCGACGCGCGCGACCGTCTCCGCCATCGCCTCCGCGTTCCTATCGACGGCGAAAACCTTGGCGCCTTCGCGGGCAAACAGTACCGCAGAGGCGCGGCCATTGCCCCAGCCGGGGCCGACGCAGCCCGCGCCGCTGATCAGCGCGACTTTCCCCGCCACACGCCCAGCCACACGAATCTCCCGGTCCACCCGATCGCGCCGTTCGGATCGAATGTCAGTTCGGAGCCGCCGTCAACTGCTAACGTCAACGACGTTGCACGACCAAACCCATAATTTTCGCCGTCGCGGCTCAGCAGGCGTAGCCCGGATGAAGCGAAGCGTAATCCGGGATGCCTTCGATGTCGCCCCGGATTGCGCTGCGCTCCGTCTTCCTCCGTGCGGCAACGTAGCCGCAGCCGGTTTCGTTCTCGCGATGCGATGGCATCCGAGGCATGGGGCACGAAAGGAAAGTTTCGCCTCCAAATAAAAGGGGAGGCGGAGCGCCGACAGGCCCATCGTCTAGTTATGTCCGCGCCACACTCTCAGGCGTTACCGTCTGAAAGTG
>JBAUYV010000265.1:0-1997 GCA_049584975.1 Xanthobacteraceae bacterium
CCCAACATCGAGCGCACCGACCGGCTGGTGCAGACGATCGCCGGGCAATACGGCATGCACAACGCCACCGTCAACCAGACCGTCGCCACGGTCGACGCCCGGCTCGCCGCCAACCGCAAGAAGGCCGCGGCCTGATCTCCTCCCGACCGTGAGCGCCGGTGTCCTGTTTCGGAGGGGTGCCGCCGCGACCGCAACCGATCGGACGGTCGTCGCCGGTTGACCGGCGCGATGTTGCACTGCATCATAGGCGCGATCGACGGGCGTCGAGCGCAGGTCGCCCGGTTGCGCGGGCGAAAGGCAATCGCGGACAGATCCAAGGAGCTTGGAAAGGGAGCGCTTGAAGGCGGTTTTGGGTGCCGGCGGCATGGCGTGCCGGCAACAGCGGCAGCACATGGGAGATGTCTGCGATGGCCAAAACCACCGATTTGCCCCACAGCGATTTGCCGGAGGGCGTCGATATTCGCAGCGCGATCAAGCCCGACTGGGAGGCGTTGCTGAGCCCCGAGGCGCTGGCCTTTATCGCCGGTCTCGAGCGCAAATTCGGCGCCGAGCGTCGCCGGTTGCTCGATCACCGGGCTGAGATCCAGCACCGCCTCGATTCCGGCTGGAAGCCCGATTTCCTACCCGAGACCAAGGCGATCCGCGACGGCGACTGGCGGGTGGCGCCGATCCCGCGCGACCTCGCCGACCGGCGCACCGAAATCACCGGCCCGACCGACCGCAAGATGGTGATCAACGCGCTGAATTGCGGCGCCAATGTCTATATGGCCGATTTCGAGGACGCGAACACGCCCAGCTGGGAGAATCTGATCGAGGGCCAGGCGAATTTGTGCGATGCGGTGCGCCGGACCATCGCGTTCGATGATCCCGAAACCGGCCGGCATTACGCGCTGAACGGCAAGAGCGCGGTTCTGTTCGTGCGCCCGCGCGGCTGGCATCTTCCCGAAAAGCACGTGGTGGTTGATGGCGCGCCGATGTCGGGCGCGCTGTTCGATTTCGGCCTGTTCTTTTTCCACAACGCCCGGGCGTTGGTGGCGCGCGGCACCGGCCCCTATTTTTATCTGCCGAAAATCGAGAGTCACCTAGAGGCGCGGCTGTGGAACGAGGTGTTCGTCGATGCGCAGGCGGCGCTCGGCCTGCCCAAGGGCACGATCCGTGCGACCGCGCTGATCGAAACCATCCTTGCCGCCTTCGAGATGGACGAGATCCTCTACGAGCTGCGCGACCATTCGGCCGGACTCAATTGCGGGCGCTGGGACTACATTTACAGCACCATCAAGAAATTCGCCGAGGACCCGGCCTGCCTGATGCCGGACCGTGGCCAGATGACGATGGAGAGCCATTTTCTGCGCAGCTACAGCCTGCTGCTGATCAAGACCTGCCACCGTCGCGAGATCCATGCGATGGGCGGCATGGCGGCGCAGATCCCGATCCGCGACGATCCGGCGGCCAATGCGGCGGCGATGGACAAGGTGCGCGCCGCCAAGCGCCGCGAGGCCGGCGACGGCCATGACGGCACCTGGGTCTCGCATCCGGGGCTGGTCGGCATCGCCAAGGAGATATTCGACCGCGGGATGCCGCAGCCGAACCAGATCGCCCGCAAGCGCCAGGATGTGGATGTCGACGCCGCCGACCTGCTGACCGTGCCGCAAGGGACGATCACCGAGGCCGGCCTGCGCCAGAACCTCAATGTCGGGATCGGCTATGTCGAAGCCTGGCTGCGCGGCAGCGGCTGCGTGCCGCTCCATCATCTGATGGAGGATGCCGCCACCGCCGAGATCAGCCGCGCCCAAATCTGGCAATGGATCCGCCACGGCGCCAGGCTCGACGACCGCCGCACCATTGACGCAGCACTGTGCCGCGCGATCCTCGACGAGGAAACCGGCAAGCTGCGCGAGTTGGCGGGCGGGAAAGCCTATCGCCTCGGCCGCTACGAGGATGCCGCCCGGCTGTTCCGCGAGTTGATCGAAGCGCGCGAGTTTCCCGAATTCCTGACC
>JBAUYV010000266.1:0-27355 GCA_049584975.1 Xanthobacteraceae bacterium
AGCGCAGCCGACGTTGTCGCCCGCGCCGGCGAGCGTGACCTTGCCGCCATCATCGCGACGCTCGGCGAAGAGCGCCACGCACGCGCGATTGCGCGCGCGATCGCGAGGGCTCGAACGGAACGGACAATCGACTCGACACGGTCGCTTGCCGAGATTGTTGCGCGCGTCGTGCCGGCCCACGCCGTCGCGATTCATCCGGCGACCCGCACCTTCCAGGCGCTACGCATCTTCGTCAACGACGAGCTTGGCGAACTGGCAAACGGCCTTGCTGCCGCCGAACACGTGCTGAAGCCCGCAGGCCGTCTTGTGGTGATCGCGTTCCACTCTCTGGAAGATCGCATCGTCAAAACCTTCCTGACCGAGCGCAGTCGCGCGCCGGCGTCTTCGCGCCATCAGCCGCTTGCGGTTTCGGCAGCGCCGACTTTCCGCGTGCTCACACGCCGACCGGAAACGCCGGAGGAGTCGGAGATCGCCGCCAATCCGCGGGCTCGCTCCGCCAAGCTGCGCGCCGCCGAGCGCACCGACGTGGCCCCGCGCGTTACGCCTGTTACGTCTTTGCTGCCGCGTTTGCCGTCGCTTGCAGACGTCATGAGGGGGCGGCCTTGATTTCGCGTGTGTCCGGTTTCGCCCTGTTCGGCGCGGTCATTTTCACCGCCCTTTGCGCCTACCAACTCAAGCTGCAGACGGTTGCCCAAACCGCACGCGTCGACCAACTGCGTGGCGAAGTGCAGCAGGAGCACGACAGGATTCGCGACATGATGCGAGGCTGGCAGTGATCCTGCGCGTACTCAATTTCGTTGTGATCGGGCTGCTGGTGCTGGCCGCGGCCGACGTCTATCGCATCAAATTCGACTCGACCGTTCAGGCCGAGCATCTCGCCAAGTTGCGCGCCGAAGTGCGGCGCGAACGCGACAAGATCGCCGCGTTGCGCGCCGAGTGGGGGGAACTCGACGATCCCGCGCGCATTGAATCGCTCACCAAGCGCTTCCTGAAAATCCGACCCGTCGCGCCGACGCAGTTCGACGCGCTCGATCATCTGCCCGCCCGGCCGATCGAACCGGTGCGGCCGGACGATGCGGATCCGATCGGCGGCATCATCGAGCATTTGGAGGACCCCGCCCCGATCACCGGGAGCGTGCGCAAGAAGATCTCGCACACCGCCCCGCCTATGAATCTTTCTCCGGCCGTTTCGTCGGCTAAGCCCGGAGCAACGAACCGATGAGCGCGATCGCGGAAGTCGTGCCGTTGCAATCGACGGAGCCGGTAGAGCCGTGGGGGCGCCGGCTCAAGCGCCGCCTCCTCTATGGGGGTCGCGTCGACCACGCCGCCAAGGCGCGCGCCCGCGTCGGGCTGGCGATTTTCGCTTTCGTGTTTGTCTACGCAATCATCGCGCTCCGCCTCGTTATGTTCGGCGTCGTGTCCGAGAGCCGCGCGCACCACCGCGTCGTCGTCGGCGATGCAGTGGGAACGGCGCGTCCCGATATCCTCGATCGCAACGGCGAAATCCTGGCCACTGACGTGCGTGTGCCGTCTCTCTATGGCGAGCCGCGGCGGATCATCGACTGCGACGAAGCCTTCGAGTTGCTGACGGCCGATCTGCCAAATCTCGACGCCAAGGAGTTGCGCGAGCGGCTTTGC
The DNA here is from genome assembly GCA_049584975.1 of Xanthobacteraceae bacterium. GTDB lineage: Bacteria > Pseudomonadota > Alphaproteobacteria > Rhizobiales > Xanthobacteraceae > BOG-931. The sequence continues at coordinate 1,639 of JBAUYV010000266.1, forward strand.
TCCAAACGCGGCTTCGTCTGGCTCAAGCGTGACATCACGCCGGAGCAACAACGAGAAATCTACCGTCAGGGCCTGCCCGGTATCGGCTTCCTCAACGAAAACAAGCGCACCTATCCGAATGGTTCCGAAGTTTCGCACCTCCTCGGCTACGTCAACATCGATAACAAGGGCATAGCCGGCATGGAGATGTGGCTCGACGGGCAGGGGCTCAATGACCTGCACATGGCCGGGCTCGCAACCGACCGGCTGCAAAATCCAGTAGAACTCGCTCTCGATCTGCGCGTGCAGCACGCGCTACGCGACGAGCTTGTCACCGCCCGGGCGAAATACAAGGCGCTCGCCGCTGCCGGTGTCGTACTCAACGTTCGCACCGGCGAGATCGTCGCCCTGGTCTCGGAGCCCGATTACGACCCGAACAGTCCGGGCGATCCTCACGATCCCACGCGCATCAATCGGCTGACCACCGGCGTGTTTGAGATGGGATCGACCTTCAAGGCGTTCACCGTGGCGATGGCGCTCGACTCGGGCAAGTTCACGCTCAAGTCGACCTTTGACGCGCACAGTCCGATGCACTTCGGCAGGTTCGAGATCCACGATTTCGAACCGCAGAATCGGGCGCTCAGCATACCGGAAATTTTCACCTACTCTTCGAACATCGGCGCGGGGCACATCGCCCTGGCCATGGGCGTCGACGCCCACAAGGCTTTCTTGGCCAAGATGGGTCAACTTGAACGTCTGCGCACCGAGCTGCCGGAGAGCGCCGAGCCGATCGTGCCCAAGCACTGGAGCGATTTGAACACCGTCACGATCGCCTTCGGCCATGGTCTTTCGGTGGCGCCGCTACAAGCGGTCATGGGCGTCGCCGCGTTGATGAACGGCGGCATCCTGATTCCGCCAACGTTCCTCAAACGGACCGAAGCCGAGGCGCAGGCCTTGGGGAAACGCGTCATCAAGCCCGAGACCAGCGAAATGATGCGCTACCTGATGCGTCTCAACGTCGAGAAAGGCACAGCGCGCAAGGCCGATGTGCCGGGCTATTACATCGGCGGCAAGACCGGCACCGCCGACAAGGTCGTCGCCGGCCACTATTCCAAGGCCAAGGTGCTCACCGATTTCATGGCGGTGTTGCCGGCCGATGACCCCAAATATCTCCTGCTGATCATGCTCGACGAACCGCAAAAGATTCCGGAAACCCAGGGTTGGAATACGTCGGGCTGGAACGCCGTGCCGACTGGGGGCCTGGTGGTGCAGCGCATCGCTCCGCTTCTTGGCATCAAGCCGCGCTTTGACCTTCCGCCAGCCAGTCAGCAGATACTGGCCTCCGCCCGGGAAAGCAGGTAAGGCGGTGCCCGCATCCCCCTCCCTCCCCGCGAGGGGAATTATGCACTTGACATACCATAAAAATGAAGCGAAAGTCAAGCCTGTTTCGCTCGCGAACGCGAGGGAAGCTGGTGCGCCCAAGCGAGAACCGGACTCCCGGAGATTAACTCAAGGGGATATTCTGTCGATCCATGCTCATGCGGGGCAACCTCTTGGCGTCATATTACGTCCTGACGGATATCGAATGATCGAATCGTTTGAAGTTGAGAATTTCGAGTGCTTTGACTCGCTAAAATTAAGCGAACTCAAGCGCGTAAACATAATTACTGGTGAAAATGCATCCGGAAAAACTGCGCTGTTAGAGGCACTTTTTGCTGCGGCTCGGGGCAATCCAGAGGGACTAATAATCCTAAACCAGCTTCGTGGACTAATAATTGGAGCAGGCATCCCTGGTTTTCCGGCGATTATAAATGCAGCGCAGTTTCCGGCGCTATGGAATCATTGGTTTTACTCTTCCAGGAAAAATGGTGGATCACCGTCGATTACAACAAAAATATCGTTTCAGTTCATTGATAGTGATAAAAAAAACTACTCAGGCGACTTCACGTACGCTCCAGATCAAACACAAACAACGCCGCAGAACCCAGTATTGCTAAGGACGGGAACCGTACCATTTGTCACGGCTCGAAAGGTAACGGAACCTCAGAAACCTCCGATTTCCACATCTGGCTCTATGACCCTTAATCCTCAAGGGCAACTCCAGGGAACTAGAATTTTGCCGAACTTAGGTCCATCGACTTACATTTTTACGGCGGGGCTAAATTATGCCGAAGGGGATACCGTGACTTGGTTCTCTCAACTGAGAGAATCTGGCGGAACAAATGAGATTGTAGAATTTCTTAAGAACAATTTTCCCTTCATACAAAATCTTGAAGTCCTCCAACCGACTCCCGGAGCGTCGGCCGGTATATTTGCAACACTTACATCTGGTTCAGTGAGAAGGCTGCAACTATTATCTTCTGGGATTTACAAGATAATCACGATCCTCCTTGCGTGCGCAAAGTCGCGAAAGGGGATCGTTTTGATCGACGAAATCGAAAATGGAATCTTCTATGATAAATATACATTGACTTGGGACATCCTAAATAGGTTCTCAAAAGATTACAATTGCCAGTTGTTTATCACATCACATAGCGCTGAATGTCTCCGGAGACTCGTTCCGATTATCGGTGACGATGTTGGGGATTTTTCCCTCCTACGAACAGAGAGAGAAAACGGAAAATGCGTAGTGCGACACATTAGCGGTGCTTCAATGAAGGCGGCTCTTAAGCGAGGTGGAGAAATACGAGGGGGAACAGTTGGCGCGGCTGACGAGAATTGCTGAACCTTTCGTTCTGCTTTGTGAAGGGCAGCACGATATAGTCAGTTCTTTACTCATTTAATTGAATCCCGCGGACTACCAAAATTTGAAGTCTGTAGTGTGAACTATGTGCTTGGTAGTACCCGAGGTGGTAACAGTAAATTTACCGAAGCATTAGACGAGCTTGCTGCTATTCCTGGTTTTCAGAATGTGCAGAAGGTATTGGTTGTAGCAGACAATGATCTTGACCCCGCTGCCGCATTTAACGACATCGCGGCGGCGATAAGTGCGACTGCACCTATAATTGGTCCTCCCGCATCCCGATATATTCCACCGGGTGCCCCGCTTACAAAAGCAGGCGCAAATCCCGCGATCATTGTTATGATGATCCCATGGACCGGGATGGCTGGTAGCCTTTCGACAATGTGTTTGGCGGCTGCTGCGAATGCCGCACCAGCTATTGCTGTATGTGTGAATGCTCTTGCTACTTGCACCGCTGCTGACAAGTGGCCACTTACAACGCTAGCTAAAATGAAATTGCGGGCGCTAATTGCTTCGGCACATAGGGCAAAGCCTGAATTAAGTCCGGCTTATGTGTGGAGTGAGGGAACAAATTTGGTACCACTGACAGATGGCGTGTTCGATCAAGTCGCGACTTTCTTATCAGGATTCCCTGCGTTTTGAAAAATGAGCTACCGCGACCATGGAAAAAAATCAGACAGAAGACCAATACAGTGAGGAAGAAACCGCGCGTCGTCGCGATGCGACGATTAAGCGGATGCTTGCTACGCCTCCTAAGCCTCATTCCGAAATGAAGATCGGGAAGCGTGACAAGAAAAAGAAGCTTCGCAAAGTAAGAGCCGCATAGTCTATTTTCGTTTCTTGCGAGCGCGCCAGCGCAAAAACCGCCCTGCCTTATGCTTGATCGAGATTGGTTTGGTTAGGCTGATGATAGGTCAGGCGCTTTCCAGCGATACCTTTGATCGCCTTCTCAGCGCGAGCCTTATCATTGACACCAAGCGCCATGCGCTCGTTGTACCGAAAATCAAATTCGCCGAGGTAACGCTTGAGGTGTTGCGGACTCACATGGTGATACGTACCGATGATCCCGCGTTTCAAGATCGAGAAATATCCTTCAACCGTGTTTGTGTGAGCGTCGCCGCGGACATACTCATCGGCGCTGTGGTTAATCGTTTCGTGACGGTCGAACTCTTTCCCGACGTGGTAGTATTGACCGCCTTCATCCGTCATCAATGCAGACTTGCGGCTGATTTGGGAAACCAAGATCGGGCGCAGCGTCTTGCCGCTGACTTCTGGCACATGAAACGAGCGGACTTTGCCGCCACGCTCGACAAGGGCGAATGCCGCTTCTTTGCCGGTCCCGCCGATGTTGCGTTTGTTCCGCTTACCGACGTGTTTGTTCTTCTCTTTGCCGCCGATGTACGTTTCGTCGGCTTCAACGATCTTGCCCTTGCCACCTTTCGGGCCAGCATCTTCGCTTTTCAGCGGGCGCATTCCTTCACGGATTCGATGCGCCATGAACCACGCTGTGCGATAAGAGCCAAAGCCGAGCATGTGCCAAAGTTGATGCGCGCTCATTCCCTTTTTGCTGGACGCCATCAAATGCGTCGCCAGCAACCATTTGTGCAGCGGGATATGCGACCGCTCATAAAGCGTCCCCATGGTCGCCGTAAACGGCTTTTGGCAGGCGCGGCACTTGTAGAGGCCGGAACGCGTGCTCTCGCCCTTAAGCTCCGTAGCCTCGCCTACGACGCCACAGTGCGGGCAGATCGGGGCGTCCGGCCAGCGCAGGGCTTCAAAGTGCTTGCGGGCAGCGATTTCGTCGGTGAATATCTCGGCGGTAAGGTCGCAAGTCATGGCCGAATCCTTCATTCTGGCCACGAATATAAGGGTTTAATTCCGGTATGTCAAGTGCATAATTTCCCCCGCGAGCGGGGGAGGGTCGGGAGGGGATCATGAAGCTTCGCGAGATCCTGCCTGCTGACGTCAACATCGCGGCACGCGATGGCAATATCGATGTGCGCGGCGTGACTGCCGACAGCCGGTCGGTCAAACCCGGCGACGTGTTTGTGGCCATCGCGGGCGGCAAGACCGACGGCCTGCGTTTTATCGCGCCCGCGGTTGCTGCCGGCACCGTCGCGATTTTGGCCGAGCGGCCGCTGGACGCGCCGTTGCCGGCGGGCGTTGCTTTCGTGCCGGTCGGCAATGCGCGCCAGACGCTGGCGCTTGCGGCCGCCAAGTTTTATCCGCGTCAGCCGCAAACCATCGCGGCTGTTACCGGGACCAGCGGCAAGACCTCGGTCGCGGCCTTTACCCGGCAAATCTGGACCGCGCTCGGCCATCGCGCCGCCAGCATCGGCACGATCGGCATGGTTTCGCCGCGCGGGGAATCTTACGGCTCGCTGACGACGCCGGACCCCGTCGTGCTCCATCAATCGCTCGATCAGCTTGCCGCCGACGGCGTCACGCATCTTGCGATCGAAGCATCCTCCCATGGCCTCGATCAGTACCGGCTCGATGGTCTGCAGATCGCCGCAGCCGCATTCACCAATCTCACCCGCGATCATCTCGACTATCACGAAAGCTTCGAGGCTTATCTCGCCGCCAAGCTTCGGCTGTTCAAGGAACTGGTCGCGCCGGGCGGTGCAGCGATCATCGACGTTGACCACAAATACGCCGACGCGGTGATTGCCGCCGCGAAGGCGCGCGGCTTGTGGATCATCAGCGTCGGGCGTGCGGGAACAAGCATCAGGCTTGTCGATGCAAAAATTGACGGATTTTTTCAGACGCTCCAGATCGAGCACGCGGGAAAGAATTTTCAGGTCCACTTGCCGCTGGTCGGCGAGTTTCAGGTCGAAAATGCGCTGATAGCCGCCGGCCTCGCCGTGGCCACACGCGGCGATCCCGCTGCGGTATTTGCGGCGCTGGCGGATCTCAACGGCGCCAAAGGCCGCCTCGAGCTTGTGGGAGAAAATCGAGGCGCACCGATCTTCGTCGATTACGCCCACAAGCCGGATGCGCTCGCCAAGGCGCTCGACGCGTTGCGTCCCTACGCGCCAGGCCGGCTCGTGGTGGTGTTCGGTGCCGGCGGCGACCGGGATCGCGGCAAGCGGCCGTTGATGGGTGCGGTCGCGGTCGCCAAGGCCGACCGCGTTGTGGTCACCGACGATAATCCGCGCAGCGAGGATGCGGGCGTCATTCGCGCGTCCATTATCGCCGGCGCGCCCGGCGCCATCGAGATCGGCGACCGGCGTGAGGCGATACGTTCGGCCATTGCCGATCTGCGCCGCGGCGACGTGCTGCTCGTCGCCGGAAAGGGCCATGAAACCGGCCAAATTATCGGCGACCGGATCGTGCCGTTCAGCGATCACGAGGCGGTTGCCGCGGCACTCAAGGAACTTGCCGCATGACGTCGCGCGCGCTGTGGACCGTGGACGCGATGGCCGAGGCGATGGGCGCCGAACGGCAAGGCGTATTGCCTCCATCGAGTTCCGGCATTTCCATCGACAGCCGCACGATCGCTCCCGGCGATGCGTTTTTCGCTCTCTCGGATCGGCGTGACGGACACGAGTTCGTCGCGGCGGCGTTTGCAGCTGGAGCCGGGCTCGCGGTCGTCGCCGCCGAGCGGCGCGCGTTGTTCCCGAACGATGTGCCGTTGCTCGTCGTGCCGGAAGTGCTTGCAGGGCTGCGCAGTCTTGCCGCTGCCGCGCGCGCACGCACGCAGGCCAAAGTGATCGGCGTGACCGGCTCTGTCGGCAAGACCGGAACCAAGGAAGCGTTGCGGCTCGCACTGTCGAAGGATGGTGAAACCCATGCCTCCGTCGCTTCCTACAACAATCATTGGGGCGTGCCGCTGTCGCTCGCGCGCTGTCCGGCGAGCGCACGCTACGCCGTGCTGGAAATGGGAATGAATCACGCCGGCGAGATCGCGCCGTTGTCGCGCCTCGCGCGCCCCCACGTCGCGCTGATCACGACGATCGCGCCGGTGCATCTGGAATTCTTCGGCTCGCTGACGAAGATCGCCGACGCCAAGGCCGAGATTTTTCTCGGTCTCGAACCCGATGGCGCGGCCGTGCTCAACCACGACATTGCGCAATTTGCTCATCTCAAGCGGCGCGCCAAGGAGGCAGGTGTCGCCCGCATTGTCTCATTTGGCGAGCACGCGAAGGCCGATGCGCGCCTGATCAAATGTGCGCTGCATCCGGACTGCTCGACTGTCGTTGCGCAGATCTTCGGCACCGAACTCACCTACAAGATCGGCGCGCCGGGCCGTCACCTCGTGGACAATTCGCTGGCGCTGTTGGCGACCGCGGTGCTGGTCGGAGCCGATCTCGCTCTCGCCGCGCTCGCGCTTGCCGAGCTCAAACCCGTTGCCGGACGCGGCGCGCCGATTGAGATCGATCTCGCGAACGGGACGGCGCTCGTCATCGATGAAAGCTACAATGCCAACCCTACGTCTGTTCAAGCCGCATTGGCGTTGCTCGGTCACGCCAAGCTCGGACCGCACGGACGGCGCATCGCCGTGCTCGGCGACATGCTCGAACTTGGACCGAAGGGTCCTGCGCTCCATCGTGCATTGGCTAAGCCGATCGCCGAGAATGCCGTCGATCTCGTGTTCTGCTGCGGAAAGCTGATGCGCGGCCTGTGGCAGGCTCTTCCACCCAGTCGTCGCGGCGGCTATGCAGAAGACTCCGCCGCGCTCGAAGCGCAAGTGGTGCCCGCGATCCGCGCCGGCGACGTGGTGATGGTCAAGGGCTCGTTTGGTTCGCGCATGGCTCCCATCGTCAAGGCGTTGCAACGCAAGTATCCGCGCCAAGATGCGCTCGAAAGCCACACGCTCGAAGGCGCGCCGGCGCAAGGTTGATATGCGATGCTTTATTGGTTAGTCGGACTTTCAGACAGGCTCACTGTCCTCAATGTGTTCCGTTACATCACCTTTCGCGCCGGTGGCGCCATCATCACCGCGCTGCTTTTTGTTTTCTTGTTCGGCCCATACATCATCGGCCGCCTGCGCCTGTTTCAGGGCAAGGGGCAGCCGATCCGCACCGACGGCCCCCAATCGCACATCGTCGCCAAGGCCGGCACGCCGACCATGGGCGGATTGATGATTCTCTCGGGCGTGTTGGTATCGACGCTGCTGTGGGCGAATCCGGCCAATCCGTATGTTTGGGTCGTGCTGTGGGTCACGCTTGGCTTCGGCATGGTCGGCTTCTATGACGATTATCTGAAAGTCACCAAGCAGACGCACAATGCCTTTCCGGGCCACACGCGCCTGGCGATCGAAGCGGTGATCTCCGGCTGCGCGTGTGTCGCGCTGGTCAAGCTGGCGCAGGTCCCGGCCGCTCCGACCTTCTCGACCTCCCTGGTCTTTCCGTTTTTCAAGGAGCTGGTGATCAATCTCGGCTGGTTCTTTGTCGTCCTCGCCATGTTCGTCATCGTCGGCGCCGGCAACGCGGTGAACCTGACCGACGGCCTCGATGGTCTTGCCATCGTGCCGGTCATGATCGCCACCGCAAGCTTCGGCCTGATCGCGTATCTGTGCGGCAACGCCGTGTTCGCCGATTATCTGCAGATTCATTATGTCGCCGGCACCGGCGAGCTATCGGTTCTGTGCGGCGCCGTGGTCGGCGCCGGCCTCGGATTCCTCTGGTTCAACGCGCCGCCCGCGTCGATTTTCATGGGCGATACCGGCTCGCTCGCGCTCGGCGGCATGATCGGTACCGTGGCGGTCGCCACCAAGCACGAAATCGTGCTCGCAGTCATTGGCGGCTTGTTCGTGCTCGAGGCGATCTCGGTGATCGTGCAAGTGGTCTCATTCAAGATGACCGGCAAGCGCGTGTTCAAGATGGCGCCAATCCATCATCACTTCGAACAGCTTGGCTGGACCGAGCCGCAGATCGTTATTCGCTTTTGGATCGTCTCGGTGGTGCTGGCGCTGGTGGGTCTATCGACGTTGAAGTTGAGGTAGCTTTGCGGTGATTCCGATCACGACCTTTGCGGGCAAAAAGGTCGCGGTTTTCGGCCTGGGCGGCTCGGGGCTGGTGAGCGCCAGCGCATTGCTCGCCGGCGGCGCCGATGTCGTCGGCTATGACGATAATGAACAAAGCGTGGCGAAGGCAAACTCCGCCGGCGTCCCCACTGCGGATTTGCGGATGGCCGATTGGTCAAGGTTTGCGGCGCTTGTGCTCGCGCCCGGCGTTCCGCTGACCCATCCGACGCCCCACTGGACTGTTCGGCTCGCGCAACAAGCAGCCGTCCCGGTGATTGGCGATATCGAACTGTTCTGCCGCGAGCGGGCGGACATTGCACCCGGCGCGCCGTTCGTCGCCATCACCGGCACCAACGGCAAGTCGACCACGACAGCACTGGTTACGCATCTTGCGGCGTCGGCCGGCATGGACGTGCAGATGGGCGGCAACATCGGCACGGCAATCCTCTCGCTCGCTCCCCCGCGCGCAAGTCTAATTCAGCCTTTGCGCGTGCACGTCATCGAGTGCTCGTCCTATCAGATCGATCTTGCGCCCTCGCTCGACCCTTCCGTCGGCATCCTGATCAACCTGAGCGAAGATCATCTCGATCGCCACGGCGACATGGAACACTATGCGGCCGTGAAGGAACGCCTCATTGCCGGCGTACCGAGACAAGGCACCGCCATCGTCGGCGTGGATGACGAATGGTGCCGGGAGATTGCCGGCCGGATCGAGCTGACAGGAAAGCGGGTAGTGCGCATCTCGGTGCGGCGGCGATTGACCGAGGGACTCTATGTCGACCGTCAGCGCATCATGCGCGGGAATGCTGCCATCGCCGACATATCCGGCATCGGCTCGCTGCGCGGCGCGCATAACGCGCAGAACGCAGCTTGCGCCACGGCCGCCGCTTTGGCGCTTGGCATCGAGCCCGCGGCGATCCAGGCCGGATTGCGGTCCTTTCCGGGCCTCGCCCACAGGATGGAGGAAGTCGGCCGCCGCGGACACGTTCTCTTCGTCAACGACTCCAAGGCCACCAATGCGGATTCGGCCGCCCAGGCGCTCGCGTGCTTCAATGACATTTTCTGGATCGCCGGCGGTAAACCCAAGACCGGCGGCATCGAGTCCTTGCGCAAGTTCTTTCCGCGCATCCGCAAGGCTTATCTGATCGGCGAGGCGGCAGACGAGTTTGCCACAACGCTTGGTGGCGCCGTGCCGCATGAGGTTGACGGCACGCTCGACCAGGCGCTGGCGGCGGCGGCCCGCGATGCGGAAGCGGCTCTTTCGCCGGAACCGGTCGTGTTGCTCTCGCCGGCCTGCGCGTCATTCGACCAATACCGCAATTTCGAGGTGCGCGGCGACGCGTTCCGCGACCTGGTCCGGGCGCTGCCGGGGCTCACCACGGCAAATCCTTAATTCCCTTTAAACCATCGCGGTGTCACGACTAGGCGGGAACTTATTGGGGGACGGCCCGTCTGGGGACAATAATGGCCTCGCGCGCGCATCGCACGACATTTAACGAATGGTGGTGGACGGTCGACCGGCTGACGCTGGCGGCGTTGGTGGCATTGATGCTCGGCGGCATCGTGCTGTGCCTGGCCGCGAGCCCGCCCGTCGCCGCACGCATCGGCCTTGACCCGTTCCACTTCGTCGACCGCCAGGTTCTGTTTCTTATTCCCGCCGCCGTGGTGTTGATCGGGACGTCGTTCCTGTCGCCGCACGAGGTGCGCCAATCCGCGCTGTTCGTGTTCATCGTGAGCGTCGGGATGGTGGCGATGACACCGTACTTCGGCGCCGAAATCAAAGGCGCCCGGCGCTGGCTCGTCATTCTCGGCATGAACATCCAGCCGTCGGAGTTTCTCAAACCGGCCTTCGTCATCCTGATTGCCTGGCTGTTCGGCGAGTCGGCGAAGCGCCCCGAAATGCCAGCCAATACTATCGCGCTGGCGATGCTCATTCTCGTGGTCGCGTTGTTGGTCGTGCAGCCCGACTTCGGCCAAACCATGCTGATCGCACTGGTTTGGGGGGCGCTGTTCTACATGGCCGGGATGCGCTTCATCTGGGTGATGGGGCTCGCCGCTACGGCAAGCGTCGGCCTGTTGACGGCGTTCTACACGGTTCCGCATGTGGCGCAGCGCATCAGGGGTTTCCTCGATCCCGCGTCCGGCGATTCCTTTAATGTCGACATCGCGACGGAGTCGTTCATCCGCGGCGGCTGGTTCGGCCGCGGTCCCGGTGAGGGGACGATCAAGCGCATCCTGCCCGAGGGACACACCGATTTCGTGTTCGCGGTGGCGGCTGAGGAATTCGGCGTCGTGCTCTGTCTTATTCTTGTCGCGCTGTTTGCCTTCATAGTGATCCGCGCGCTGGTGAAGGCGATGCACAACGACGATCCGTTCAGCCGTTTTGGCGCCGCCGGGCTTGCGATATTGTTCGGGCTGCAATCGACCATCAACATGGCGGTGAATTTACATCTCATGCCGGCCAAGGGAATGACGCTGCCGTTCATCTCCTATGGCGGCTCCTCGTTGATCTCGCTCGCCTACGGCATGGGCATGTTGGCGGCGCTCACCCGCGAGCGGCCGCGTGCCAAGCTTCCCGGCGATATCGTGATCACCGGGAGCCGTGTGTGATGCAGGCGCCTGGCCGGGCGCCGGTCCTTGTTGCGGCCGGTGGGACTGGCGGCCATTTGTTTCCCGCCGAGGCGCTTGCGGCGACGCTTATCCAGCGCGGCATTCCCGTTCATCTCGCCACTGATCGCCGTGCGACGCGCTACGGCGGCGCGTTCGCCGACGACAATGTTCATGTTATTTCGAGCGCGACGCTGCGTGCGCGCAATCCGGTGGCGGTGGTCCAGACCGTCTCGGCGCTCGGCGCCGGCATCCTTCAGGCGTGGTCGTTGATCGGCCGCCTCAAGCCGGCGGCCGTCGTCGGCTTCGGCGGCTACCCGACGGTTCCGCCGGTTCTGGCCGCCGCTTGGCGCCGCGTTCCAACCCTGATCCACGACGCCAACGCCGTTATCGGACGAGCCAATCGGCTCCTGGCGCCGCGCGTCACCGCCATCGCCACCACATTTCCTGACGTGTTTCGTGACCGGCCGGCCTGGACGGCCAAGGCAACGCTGACCGGCAATCCGGTCCGGCCGGCGGTGGTCGCCGCCGCCGCAACGCCCTATTCGCAGCCGCGCGATCCGCTGCGGCTCCTGGTCTTCGGCGGCAGCCAGGGGGCGCGCATCATGGCCGAAATCGTCCCACCAGCTATCCGCCGGTTGGACGCCGGCCTGCGCGGGCGCTTGGCGATCGTCCAGCAGGTGCGCGAGGAGGATTTGCCTCGGGTGCGCGAAGCCTACGCCAAGCTCTCCATTTGGGCCGAGGTCGCACCTTTCTTCCCCGACCTGCCCGCGCGCATGGCGGCGTGCCATTTGGTGGTGTCGCGGTCCGGGGCGTCGACGGTTGCCGAACTCGCGGCCATCGGCCGGCCCGCGATCCTGGTGCCATTGCCGCATGCGCTCGATCAGGATCAGTTCGCCAACGCCGGCGTGATCGAAGCAGCGGGCGGCGCCGTCCGGATCGTGCAGGATATGTTCACACCGCAGCGGCTCGCCGACGAGGTCGCGGCGCTTGCAGGCGCGCCGCAGCGTCTGCAAACGATGGCGGCGGCGGCGCGCTCGCTCGGCCGTCTCGACGCCGCCGACCGGCTTGCCGATCTGGTACTAGCGGTGGCGGCCAAAGGCGCAAACAAGTAGCGTTGCGCCGCCGCCATCGATTCAGGGAGAACCCATGAGACTGCCGCTCGAGATTGGCCCGGTGCACTTCATCGGCGTCGGCGGCATCGGCATGAGCGGCATCGCCGAGGTCATGGTGAACCTCGGCTATACGGTGCAAGGCTCCGACCAGTTCGAGAGCGCCAACGTCAAGCGGCTCCGCGACAAGGGCGTGACCGTCGCCATCGGGCATGACGCGAAGAACCTAGGCGCTGCCCAGGTCGTGGTCGTCTCCTCGGCCATCAAGCAGGACAATCCCGAACTTCTTGCGGCGCGAGCGTACCGGCTGCCGGTGGTGCGGCGCGCCGAGATGCTGGCGGAGCTGATGCGGCTGAAAAGCTGTGTGGCGATCGCCGGCACCCACGGCAAGACCACCACCACTTCTTTAATGGCGGCGCTGCTCGATGCGGGCGGCTTTGATCCGACCGTCATCAACGGCGGCATCATCAATGCCTATGGCACCAACGCGCGGCTCGGCACCGGCGAGTGGATGGTGGTCGAAGCCGATGAGTCCGACGGCACATTCCTCAAACTTCCAGCCGACATCGCCATCGTCACCAACATCGATCCCGAGCATCTCGACCACTTCAAGACCTTTGACGCCGTGCAGGATGCGTTTCGCACCTTCGTCGAGAATGTGCCGTTCTACGGCTATTCGGTGATGTGCATGGACCATCCGGTGGTGCAGAGCCTCATCGGCGGCATCGAGGATCGCAGGGTGCTCACCTACGGAGAAAATCCGCAGGCCGAAGTACGGCTCGTTGACGTTTCGCACGCCGGCGGCATTTCGCTGTTTTCGGTCCTGTTCAGCGATCGCGCCGGTAATCTCTACCATGCGATCGAGAAAGTCGCCCTTCCGATGCCGGGGCGGCATAACGCACTCAACGCCACGGCCGCGATCGCGGTCGCGCACCAGCTCGGCATCAGCGACGATGTCATCCGCACGGCACTCGCCGACTTCGGCGGCGTGCGCCGGCGCTTCACCCGCACCGGCACCTGGAACGGCGTCACCATCGTGGACGATTACGGCCACCATCCGGTCGAGATCGCGGCGGTGCTCAAGGCGGCGCGTGAATCGACCAGAGGGCGCGTGATTGCTGTGGTGCAGCCGCATCGCTATACGCGGCTTGCCGCCTTGTTCGAGCAATTCTGCACTTGCTTCAACGATGCTGACACGGTGATCGTCGCGCCTGTCTATCCGGCCGGCGAAGCCCCGATCGAGGGGGCCGATCGCGACTCCCTCGTGCAAGGCCTGTTCACTCACGGCCACCGCCAGGTCTTCCCGCTTGAGAGTCCGGACAAGCTTGCCGGCCTTGTCGCTGGCATGGCGGAGCCAGGCGACTACGTCGTCTGCCTTGGCGCAGGCTCGATCACCCAGTGGGCCTATGCGCTTCCCGGGGAATTGGCGGCGCTGTCAAAATGATGGCCAAAGTTATCGGCAACTGATCGCGAAGTGATACGGTCGCGCGATGACAAAAAGCTGTCTTGCGGTTCGCCACGTTGCCTTCGAGGATCTCGGACTTTTAGGTCCGCTCGTGTCCGCGCGGGGTTATGATATCCACTATCACGACGCGGGCATCGAGCGATTCAATGCAGATACCCTGCTTGCGCCTGATTTGGTCATCGTACTCGGCGGCCCGATCGGTGTGTACGAATGTGAGACCTATCCCTTCGTTACCGACGAAATCGCCGCCGTTGCGTCGCGCCTTCATGCGAACAAGCCGATCCTCGGTATTTGCCTCGGGGCGCAGATGATGGCGGCGGCGCTTGGCGCACGCGTGGCGCCCGGGCCTGTGAAAGAGATCGGTTACGCGCCGTTGACGCTGACGGCGGCCGGACAGTCATCGGTGCTTGCGCCGCTCGGCGCTTCACCGGTGCTGCACTGGCACGGCGACAATTGCGACTTGCCGGTGGGCTGCGAACGCTTGGCGTCGACAGCGCATTGTCCGGTGCAAGCGTTCAGCCGGACGCCGACGCAACTCGCCTTGCAGTTTCACCTTGAGACCGACCCGGCGCGCCTGGAAGCCTGGCTTGTCGGCCACACTGTCGAGCTTGGCAAAGCGGGGATCGATCCGCGCGAATTGCGGGATGAGGCACGAAAGCTCGGCCCGGCGCTGCGCGAAGTCGGAACGAAGGTGCTTTCGGCATGGCTCGATGCGGTCGCGGGAGCGCCCGCATGAGCTTTTCTGACATCGTTCCCAATCTGAAATCGAAGATGCCGAAGCTGCGCGGCCGCTTGTTGAGCAATCAGCCGATCGCAGAGCTGACCTGGTTTCGCGTTGGCGGACCTGCACAGGTTTTGTTCATGCCGGAGGACGAAGCCGATCTCAGCTATTTCTCGTCGAACCTTCCGGGCGAGATTGCAGTCACCGTCGTGGGTCTCGGCTCCAATCTGATCGTGCGCGACGGCGGCGTGCCGGGAGTGGTGCTCAGATTAGGCCGCGGCTTCAACGAAATCGCAATTGAGGGCCGCAATGTGCGGGCCGGTACCGCAGTGCCTGACGTCAAAGTCGCGCGCGCGGCGCGGGAAGCCGGGATCGCCGGACTGTCATTCATGCGCGGGATACCAGGCGGTATCGGCGGCGCGCTGCGCATGAATGGCGGCGCTTACGGCCGCGAGACCAAAGATGCGCTCGTCGAAGCGCGTGCGGTCGATCGGCAAGGCCGCGTCCACATATTGACGACCGCCGACATGGGCTTCTCCTACCGCCATTGCGGCGCGCCCAACGACTATATTTTCACGCAAGCGCTGTTCGCCGGAGAACGTGGCGATCCGGCGGTCATCGCGGCCGAGATGGAGAAGATCACGGAGTCGCGTGAGGCGACACAGCCGATAAAGAGCCGGACCGGCGGCTCCACGTTCAAGAATCCGCCGGGGCAAAAAGCCTGGCAGCTCATCGACGCCGCGGGCTGCCGAGGCTTGCGCATGGGCGGCGCGCAGGTTTCCGAGATGCACTGCAATTTTATGATCAACCTCGGCGGCGCGAGCGCCGCCGACATTGAAACGCTGGGCGAGACGGTGCGCGCCCGCGTAAAGGAAAATTCCGGCATCGAGCTGGAATGGGAAATCAAGCGGATTGGGGTGCCAGTTTCGCTGTCCTGAATGCAACGCAGTTAAGGTATCGGAACGGGGTCCTTTCCGATCAAATTTCGCTCTTTCAGCCAGGGGTCGATCTCCAGTGCGCGCTTCAGCGGCGCCTGCGCCTCATCCACCTTGCCCTGCTGGATCAGGATAATGCCTTTGCCGGCAAGCGCCGCGTAATGCATGGGCTCAAGCTGCAGAACGTGGTCGATCGTTTGCAGCGAAGCATCGTAGCGTCCGGCGAGAAAATACACATAGCCGAGTTGGTTCCAGCCTTCAGCGAACTGCGGGGCATGTTGGACCAGTCCCTTCAGATAGATGATCGCTTCGTCGTAGTCGAAGCGCAGTTGCGCCCCTCGCGACTCCTCCAGCAGTTGGCGTGATTCCGCGTCGGCGAAGCTTCGCCAGAACGTCCAAATGCGATCCTCAATGTCGCGGGCGTCGGCTTCGTTCTTGGCGGCAGCGAGCGCCGCAAACAGATTTGCGCGCTCCTTGGCGGCGCTCTCGCTCAGGCCGACGGCAGGCGGAATGGGGGCGGGCTCGGCGGCACAAAGAGGCGCGCTCCACAGCGCAACCAGCATCGCGGCCGCGAAAATGCGAAATTTCATGCTCCGACCCTGCCGGCCATTCGGCATGCAACATAAAAGGCCAAAGAAGCGCTCAATGGCGCCACATTCCAACCCCGGCGGCCCGCTGAGACTCTCGACGTTTCGCGATTTGTCGATTCTATTGATGCAGAGCGAATCAGCGGCCCGTTGAGGTAATTGTGGCAGTAACGACCAAGCACGTCGCCGTTCTGATGGGGGGTTGGTCGGCCGAGCGCGATGTCTCGCTGCGGTCGGGCCGCGCGTGCGCCGACGCGCTTATGCGCCTCGGCTATCAGGTGACCAACGTCGACGTCACACCGCAGATTGCCGGCGCGCTCGCCGCAGCCAAGCCCGATGTCGCTCTCAACGTTCTGCACGGCCGGCCAGGCGAGGACGGCACGCTGCAGGGCATTCTGGAAATTCTTGGCATTCCCTACAGTCATTCCGGCGTCTTGGCCTCCGCGCTCGCCATGCGCAAGGATTTCGCCAAGACGCTGTTTCGCGCGGCGGGCATTCCGGTCGCCGACGATCTGCTGGCGCCGCGTACCGAAGCGGCGAAAACCCATCTGATGCCGCCGCCCTATGTGGTCAAGCCGATCGCTGAAGGATCGAGCGTCGGCGTCTTCATCGTCACCGAGGCGCATCCGCACCCGCCGCAGGAGCTTTATCGCGACGACTGGCCGTTCGGCGAGATGGTTATGGTCGAGCGCTACGTTCCGGGCAAGGAACTCACCTGCGCGGTACTCGGCGACCGTGCTCTCGATGTCATCGAAATCGTGCCGGCGACTCGTTTTTACGATTACGAGGCAAAATACGCTGCTGGTGGCTCTAAACACGTCTTGCCGGCGCAAATTTTACCAAATGTTTACCAGGAAGTCCGCAGACTCACTTTGGCTGCCCACAATGCGCTCGGCTGCCGCGGCGTGAGCCGTGCAGACTTTCGCTATGACGATCGGGGAACGGGTGAGCTGGTCTGTCTTGAAGTCAACACACAGCCGGGCATGACCGAAACATCGCTCGTGCCCGAACTTGCCGCGTACGCTGGCATCGCGTTCGATGAGCTGGTGCAATGGATGGTGCAGGACGCCTCGACCAACCGCTGACGCGGTCGAGGTTTTCAGCTGGGGACGTGGTCGGCGCGGCGCCTGACGTGCGCCGTCGCGCACGCGCGCGGCCCGGCCGTCGCCGCGCACGCCTGAAGCTGCCGGCTTGGCGGCAGATTTGGCCATCGGAGTGGGTGAGCGCGTGCCGCTGGCGTCTGGTCCGCTGGACCACACGGCTCACGCGCCTGCCGTCCGGCGCCGGTGTCGCCGCATCGATCCTGCTGCTCCTCGCCGCCATCGGCTACGGCGTCGTCAAAGGCGACCATCTCCCCACGGTGACCGATTGGGCGAAGAGCGCCCGCGACATCACGGCGAATTCGCTTGGGTTTCGCATCGCTACGATTTCGCTGTCGGGCGAGCAGGAGATGAGCCGCGAAGACATCCTCAACGCCATTGGTGTCACCAACCGCACTTCGCTGTTGTTTCTCGACGCTGACGCCGCGCGCGCACGCCTGCTGGCGATTCCCCGCATCGGCGACGCTGCCGTACTCAAGCTCTATCCGGACCGGCTGCAGATTACGATCACCGAACGGCAGGCCTTTGCGCTCTGGCAGAAGGACGGCAAGGTCAGTGTCATCGCTGAAGACGGCACCGTGCTTGAGCCGTTTTCAGGCCGTTATGCGGGCCTGCCGCTGGTGGTCGGGAAAGGTGCCGAACGGCGCGCCAAGGATTTCCTGGCGGTCGTCGACCAATACCCCGACATTCTCGGCGCGGTGCGCGCTTCAATCATGGTCGCGCAACGACGATGGAATCTGCGGTTGAACAACGGCATCGATGTCGAGCTGCCTGAGAGCAATGTCGAGACCGCGCTGCAGCGGCTGGTCGCGCTCGACAAGGACAAGAAACTCCTGTCGCGCGATGTCGCCTCGATCGATCTGCGGATACCCGATCGCGCGACCGTGCGGCTCTCCCCCGCGGCTCTCCAGGCGCGCGACGAAGAACTGAAAGACAGCGCCAAGAAAAAGAAGGGGGGCAATGCATGAATGCCCTCCATTACGGTCTGACGCCCAAGATGAAGCCGATCTCGCCGCGACGCAGCGCGCTCGTCGCTGCGCTCGATGTTGGATCGAGCAAGATCGTCTGTCTGATTGCGCGTCTGCGCCCGCATCCGCCGCAGCAGGTCCTGACGCGAAGGACCCACGGCGTCGAGGTGGTCGGCTTTGGCCACACCGCCGCGCGGGGGATGAAGGCCGGTGGGGTCGTCAATCTTGCACAAGCTGAAGAAGCCATCCGCATGGCCGTGGATGGCGCCGAGCAAATGGCGTCGGTCGAGATTGAATCCGTGGTGCTCTCGATCTCGGCGGGCCGCCTCAACAGCGAATTGTTCGCCGCCGACATCGACATCGTCGGCTCGACTGTTTCGGAAGGCGATATCGCGCGCGTGTTGTCCGCCGGCAGCCGGCATTCGCTGCGCGAAGGCCGTGCGGTGCTGCACTCGCTGCCGGTCGGCTACTCCATCGATGGGTCCAACGGAATCCGCGATCCGCGCGGCATGGTGGGACATCGGTTCGGGGTCGATATGCACGTCGCCACAACCGACGTTGCGGCGGCGCGTAATATGATGCTGGCAGTGGAACGCTGCCATCTGGCCGTCGAGGCCATGGTGGCGAGCCCTTATGTGGCCGGGCTCGCCGTGCTTGCGGACGACGAGGCCGATCTTGGCTCCGCCGTCATCGATATGGGCGCCGGCGCAACCACCATCGCGGTGTTTTTGGCCGGCCGGCTCGTTCATCTGGAAGGCTTCGCGCTGGGCGGCCACCACGTGACCACCGACATTGCCCGCGGTTTGAACGCCCGCGTCGCCGATGCCGAGCGGATCAAGACGCTCTATGGCAGCGTGCTGATCGGCGGATCGGATGAGCGCGACATGATCACGATCCCGCCCATCAGCGAAGACGAGCACGAGGCGGCGCAATTCGTGTCGAGGGCGACGCTGGTGCACATTATCAAGCCACGCGTCGAGGAGATCCTCGAAATGGTGCGCGATCGCCTCGCGGCTTCGCCGTTCGCATCCGAGCCGCGCGGGCATGTCATTCTCACGGGCGGAGCCGCCCAGCTCACCGGATTGCCCGACCTTGCCATGCGCATTCTCGGCCGTCCCGTGCGTGTCGGCCGCCCGCTCGGCATTTCCGGGCTGCCGGATGCCGCCAAAGGCGCGGCCTTCGCGGTCGCGGCAGGTCTCTTGGTTTACCCGCAAGCGGCGCACCTCGAACATTTCGAGCAGCGGCGCAGGCGGCCCGTAATGAACGGCACGAGTGGCTACTTCGCTCGGGTCGGACAGTGGCTTCGCGAGAGTTTCTGATGGCCCCCAGATCGCAAGCTAAGCAATCACAACGGCCGGTGGCGGACCGGTCGGGGCTGGGCGTCGTACACGCCAGCGCGAGGAAGAAGAGGCACTCATGACAATCAATCTGAATATTCCTGATATCCGAGAGCTACGGCCGCGCCTGACCGTGTTCGGCGTGGGCGGCGCGGGCGGTAACGCCGTCAACAACATGATCACGGCCGGCCTGCAGGGCGTGGAATTTGTCGTCGCCAACACCGACGTGCAGGCGCTCACTATGTCGAAGGCTGAGCGCATCGTTCAGCTCGGCGTGCAGGTGACCGAGGGCCTCGGCGCCGGCGCCCAACCCGACGTCGGACGTGCCGCCGCCGAGGAGGCGATCGACGAGATCCGCGACCATCTGTCCGGCGCGCACATGGTGTTTGTCACCGCCGGCATGGGTGGCGGGACCGGCACCGGCGCGGCCCCGGTGATCGCCAAATCGGCGCGCGAAATGGGAATTCTGACCGTCGGCGTGGTCACTAAGCCGTTCCACTTCGAAGGCCAGCGGCGCATGCGCATCGCCGAGAACGGCATCGTCGAGCTGCAAAAGTGCGTCGACACGCTGCTCATCATTCCGAACCAGAACCTGTTCCGCGTGGCCAACGAGAAGACCACGTTCGCTGACGCGTTCGCCATGGCCGACCAGGTGCTGTACTCGGGCGTCGCCTCCATCACCGACTTGATGGTGAAGGAAGGCCTCATCAATCTCGACTTCGCCGACGTCCGCGCGGTCATGCGCGAGATGGGCAAGGCGATGATGGGAACCGGCGAGGCCGAGGGCGAGAAGCGCGCTCTGGCGGCCGCCGAAGCGGCGATCTCCAATCCGCTGATCGACGATGCATCGATGAAGGGAGCAAGAGGCTTGCTCATCTCCATCACCGGCGGCCGCGACCTCATGCTCTATGAGGTCGACGAAGCGGCGACGCGTATCCGCGAGGAAGTGGATCAGGATGCCAACATCATCGTCGGCGCCACTTTCGATGAGACGCTTGACGGCATCATTCGCGTGTCGGTCGTGGCAACGGGTATCGACCAGGCTGCGGCGCAGCGATCCTCGCCGCCGGCCACTGAGCTGCGCATCGCCGACCTCGCCCAGGGGCTTCGCAACGAAGGGCTTCGCAACGAAGGGCTTCGCAACGAAGGCCCGCGATTCTCGGAGCGTCTTGAGCGCTCGGAGCCGGTTCAGCCGGTTCGGTCCCCGATCCCGGCCTCTCCCGCGCCTGCTTCGGTCAACGCCTCGATCGAATCGGCCGCCAAGGCGGCGATCGCCTCGGCGGTTGGGGATGTCAGCATCCGCCGGCTGGAGATGAAGCCCTCGCTGTTCATCGATCCGGCCCCGGCAGCGGAAGAGACCGAGGACCCAGAGGACTTCATCCCGCCGCAGGCGGAACCGCTGCCACGGACGACGCGGATGCCGCGCCTCGACGAGCTGCCGGTTCCGGCGCAGAACGAAATCCGTGCCCAACGTGGCGAATTACCGCCCGAGGAGTTTCCCGGCCGGCGGAAGTCGCTGCTGGAGCGGCTGGCGGCGGTAGGCCGGCAGCTCCGCGAGCAGGGCAAGGACGAGGAAGTGCCGCCCTCACGGATGCCCAAGAGCATCCCGCAGCCGCCCGAGCGGCTTGTGGGTCGGCCAATGCCGCGTCCATCGGAGCCGCGTCCGGAACCTGTTTCCGAGTACGCCAAGCGCACGGCGCCGCAGGGGCTGGATCAGCACGGCCGCCAAACTCTTGTGCATAACACCGAGGAGGAGGATCAGCTCGAAATCCCTGCATTCCTGCGCAGGCAAGCGCGCTGACGCTCGCTTAGCCGGTTACCTGCTTAATCGCTGAGCAATCAGCGCGGCAGGTAATCGGTTTCGTTTGGGGGTAACACGGTGTGACTGAAGTGGCTGAATCTTCGTCGTTTTGCGTTGGCGTATTGGCGGACTTCCATACCACGCAAAGGATGAAGCCAGCGCCCCGTAGAGGTGATTCGGCCGGCTACCACCTGCGGCCTTTTGGACCTTTTGGGGCACGCCGCGGACGATACTGCGGCCAGAAG
This sequence comes from Xanthobacteraceae bacterium, assembly GCA_049584975.1. GTDB lineage: Bacteria > Pseudomonadota > Alphaproteobacteria > Rhizobiales > Xanthobacteraceae > BOG-931. Next base: position 23,207 of record JBAUYV010000266.1, read on the forward strand.
GTGGTAACACTCGGTAAGAAACCGTGAGTTGGCCGCAGAGTGCTTCACCGGTAATGTTTCACCTGTCAGAGGGGTATGGTTTGGGGGATGGAGTTTTGGCGGTCCGGTGGACCTCCACAAAAACTACAGACAGGGATTCCCTTCAAGACGGGGTCGGCGACGTGTGCGCTCGCGCTGCGTAGCCATTGGGTGTGGGAAAAGGGCATGATCTGGGGCTTGCACGCCAGCAGGCAGACAACCCTGCGTGATCAGGTGACGGTAACGGGGATCGGCGTCCATTCCGGTTCGCGCGTCGCACTGACTCTGCATCCGGCTGAGGCCGATACCGGAATCGTGTTTCTGCGCAGCGGGACCGGTGGTCAACGAGACCGCGAACTTAAAGCCAACTATCGGTCGGTGACGGCGACTGAATTCGCCACGGTGCTTGGCGATCATAGCGGACCCGCCGTCTCGACGACCGAGCATGTGTTGGCGGCGTTACGCGCTCTCGGGGTCGATAACGCCGTCGTCGAGGTCGACGGCGCCGAAGTCCCGATCATGGACGGTAGCGCCGCCCCGTTCGTCGCCGCGATCGATCAGGTTGGTATCGTCATTCAGCCGGCGGCGCGCCGGTACATTCAGGTGCTCAAGCCGGTACGCGTTGGCAAGAACGGCTGTTACGGCGAGCTGCGGCCACACTCGCGCGGCCTGCGAATCGAAGCTGAGATCGAGTTCGATAATCCGTTGATTGGACGGCAGACGTTCGGCGTCGATGTTACGCCGAGTGTGTTTCGCAATGATCTGGCCCGGGCGCGCACTTTCGGCTTCATGCGCGACGTAGCGAAACTGTGGAGCGCCGGCTATGCGCTCGGCGCCTCGTTCGAAAACACGGTCGTCGTTGCGGAGGACCGAATCCTCAATCCCGAAGGTATGCGCTTCCCCGACGAGTTCGTGCGCCACAAGGCGGTTGATGCCATCGGCGATCTGGCGCTGGCCGGCGCGCCGCTCATCGGCGCCTATCGGACGGTGCGCGGCGGGCACAAGCTCAACCACGCGGTGCTTACGGCTCTGATGGCCGATCCGACCGCGTGGACCTACGTCGAGATGCCGCAGCCGGTCCGCCGGACGCGCGGCCACGCCGATCTTGCATCCGGCTTCGCGGCGCCGGCGTATGGGCCGGACGTCTCTTGATCTCCTTAACGTTTTCGCCTTAATCCGGGCCGATTGTCGGCCATAGTGGCGCCCTGCGTGGGGTTACTATCCGGCGAGGACGCGTGGGACCGGCCGGACGGGGAACGAAAATCAGGTTCATGATGCTGCGGCGGATCAAAGGATCGGCAACGCCCGGTCACAGGCTGCGCGCATTAGCGGGTTGCTTGGCGCTGGCGCTTTTCACTGCGCCGATGCTTGGCTGCAGCCTGTTCCACAAGGACGAGGACTTCGTCTCCGATACGCCCGCCGATAAGCTCTACAATGAGGGCCTTTTCCTGCTCAACGACAAGCAGGACTACAAGGAGGCCGCGAAGAAATTCGACGAAGTGGACCGGGAAAATCCGTATTCGGATTGGGCGCGCAAGGCGGTCCTGATGTCAGCCTACGCCTATTACGAGTCGGGGCAATACGATGATTGCATCAACGCAGCGAAGCGCTACATCACGCTGCATCCCGGCAGCCCGGATGCGGCCTACGCGCAATTTCTGATTGGCTCCTCCTACTACGATCAGATTCTCGACGTCACCCGCGATCAGGAGCGGGCCGACAAGGCCATCAACGCGTTCCAGGACGTGGTGCACAAATATCCGGACAGCCAATACGCGATCGAAGCGAAAAGAAAAGTCGAGATGGCGCGGGATCAGCTGGCCGGCAAGGAGATGGAGATCGGCCGCTTCTACTTGAGCCGGCGCGACTTCCCGGGCGCGATCAACCGCTTCAAAGTGGTGGTGACGCAGTATCAAACCACGCGTGAAGTCGAGGAAGCGCTGGAGCGGCTGACCGAAGCCTACGTGGCGCTCGGCATCATCGACGAGGCGCAAACCGCGGCGGCCGTGCTCGGCCACAATTTCCCGGACAGCCCTTGGTACAAGGACGCCTATAAGCTCGTGAAGGGCGCCGGCGGCGAGCCGAACGAAAACAAGGATTCCTGGATCAGCCGCTCGTTCAAGAAACTGGGGATGGGCTGACGGTCGGCCGACCGCGGACCCTGAGGACAGAAGGCAAAATCAAGAATAGAGTCCGGCATCCGTCCTCTTTCATCCGTTTTCCGATGCTGGCTCGCCTCTCCATACGCGACATCGTTCTGATCGATCGCCTCGACATCGATTTCGGTGCCGGGCTTGCCGCGTTGACCGGTGAGACCGGGGCGGGAAAATCGATTCTGCTCGATGCTTTTGCGCTTGCGCTCGGCGCCCGCGGCGAAGCCGCGCTGGTGCGCACGGGCGCAGAGCAGGGCCAGGTCACCGCCGCTTTCGAGCTTGCCGCCGATCATCCGGCCCGCCGCGTCCTCGCCGAGAACGACCTTGGCGCCGAGGATGAGTTGATCGTGCGGCGCGTTCAGTTCGCCGATGGCCGCACGCGCGCCTTCATCAACGATCAGCCGGTCAGCGTGCAGGTGCTGCGGGCGCTGGGTGCGGCGCTGGTGGAAATTCACGGTCAGCACGACGAACGCGCCTTCGTCGATGCGGCGACCCACCGCGCGCTGCTCGACGCCTACAGCGGCATCGACAACGATGCGGCGGAAGTAGCTCGGCTATGGAACGCGCGGCGTGCTTGCGAGGCCGCCGTGGCCGCGCACCGCGCCGAGGTCGAGCGTGTCAGCCGCGAGGCGGAATGGCTTCGCCACGCCGTCGATGAGCTGACGCGCGTGGCGCCGCAGGCGGGCGAGGAAACGTCGCTGGCCGAGCGGCGCTCGGGCATGATGCAAGCAGAAAAAGCCGCCGAAGATTTGCGAACCACGTACGAAGGCATCAGCGGCCCACAATCCCCGATGCCGTCGCTGGCGACGGCGCTGCGGCGCCTCGAGCGCCGCGGCGCGCAAGCGCCGACGCTGATCGAGCCGGTGGTGAGGGCGATCGATGCCGCGCTCACGGCTTTGGAAGAGGCCCGCGGGCACCTCGAAGGCGCGCTGCGGGCGGCCGAACACGATCCCAAAGAACTCGAACGCATCGAAGAGCGCCTGTTCGCGCTGCGCGCCGCGGGGCGGAAGTACAATGTGCCGGTGGATGAGCTCAACGCTCTCGGCACGCGCTACGCCGGCGAACTCGCCTCGATCGATGCCGGAGCCGGGCGGCTCGCCGCACTGGAGAAAGACGCACAAGCCGCAACCGCGCGCTATCGCGAGGCCGCGCAAGTGCTCTCGGAGCGTCGCCGCAAGGCAGCGCTCAAGCTCGACAAGGCGGTGAACGCCGAGCTGAAACCGCTCAAGCTCGAGCGCGCGCGCTTCTCCACGGAGATCGCCAAAATTGACGAGGGGCCGGACGGCATCGACCGCGTCGAATTCTGGGTGCGGACCAATCCTGGAACGCAGCCGGGGCCGCTGATGAAAATCGCCTCGGGCGGCGAACTCGCGCGCTTCCTGCTCGCGCTCAAGGTGGTGCTGGCCGACCGCGGCTCCGCGCCGACGCTGATTTTCGACGAGATCGATACCGGCGCGGGCGGCGCTGTCGCCGACGCGATCGGCGTGCGCCTCGCGCGGCTTGCCTCGGGCGTGCAGGTGATCGCGGTAACCCACGCGCCGCAGGTGGCGGCGCGCGCCGACCGTCATTACCTCATCAGCAAGGCCGCGCTTGGCAGCGGCAAACGGGTTGCCACCCGCATCCTGGAGCTTGAAAATGATCGGCGTAGGGAAGAAATAGCCCGCATGCTGGCCGGCGCCGAAATCACCGCCGAGGCCCGCGCCGCCGCCGAACGCTTGATCCGCGCGGCGAGTTAGCGCCGGTTCGAAGCCAACAGACTAAATTGTGACATGCACACTAGCAAAAACGTCGCAGTCAACCGGATCGCGGATGATTGGTTGCTTATTTATCCCGACATTCACAAAGCGGGTTTGATAAAGGCATTATCCGAATTTGACGATCATTCCATAGATGAGATCTATTCGTTTCACGATCGCATAAGAGAGCTTAAAAATAATGAAAAGCGACAAATTCTTGAGGAGTTGCCTAAGGAGTACAG
>JBAUYV010000267.1:0-1908 GCA_049584975.1 Xanthobacteraceae bacterium
CCATCGCTTCCAGGAAGGCGATGCCGAACCCTTCTCCAGTTGATGGCATCACGAACAGATCGGCCAAGCGGTAGGTTTCCGGCAGTTTCTCGGCGGCGACTGGTCCGGCGAAATGAACGCGATCGACAATCCCGTTCGTGCGAGCTCGCTCTTCAAGGCGCGCGCGGTCGTCGCCCTCACCGACGATAACGTAGGCTATATCGCGGCCGCGCGCGAGGAGCTTCGGGATCGCATCGATGATGCGGTCATGGCCTTTGTAGCGCTGTCGGCCATCCATGCGGGCGACCGTCAGCAACGTTTCCTTCTTATCGCGCCTGAATACTGCCTGAAAAGTCGGGTTTTCTGCGAATATGTAGTCATTTCCGACTGTGTTCGGCAAAATCACGATCCGCTCAGGCGCTATGGCTGCCCACTCCAGAACCCGAGCGCGGGTATGACGGGATACACAGAGCACGGCATCCGCTGCTTCTACGGCAATGCGCTGGAGCCATGATGGCCGCGGCCACGCCTCTACTCCGTGGGTTTGAACAACCAGCCTTGCGCCGATTGAGCGAGCGATGAGCCAAGCGAGCGGCGCCATGTAAAGATGACCGCAAAAGACAATCTCGGGACGGCTAGCAACCGCTGTCGCAAACGCCTTGACCGAGTAAGGAAAGCGAGCAAACAGAGGCAAAGCCTGACGGACTTTTGCCGGGTGAATGGCCCGATCCGGAGCGTGACGAGGCAAGACCTCTATTGCCGACACCTTGTCAAGCGCCGCCAGTGCCTCCAAGAAATCGCGATTGTATTGAGCGATCCCGCCACGGCCGCCAAAAGCATCGGTCACCAGAGCCAGAAGCGGCGTGGGGGTCACGCGGCGCGGGCCTCAAGATTGCCCATTTTTCCCAAAACCAGTCGCGACCAGCGCCGGGAAGTGATCCCTTCGGGTTCCGCCGGTTCTTCGGGCGCGACAATGACGACATCTGGTGCATGTGCCTGCGTCCACGTCCGCGTCGGCACGAGGAAACCCGTCTTCGCTTTTTGGAGCATATCACGCGGCAAAGGGGTGGTCGGTGCGTCCGCTAGGGCAGTCTTGCCGGCGGCGCGTGTCAATTTGGGGAATGCATTTGCGACCGATTTGAGTACTTCCACATCCACCAACGGCACGCGAATTTCGATGCCGTGGGCCATGCCGGCCCAGTCGGCGTCGCGCAGGAGCTGGTTGCGCATGTAATGCACCGACTCGAGGGCGCAGACGCGGCCGATGTCGGAGCCGGGGTCGGGGGTGAGGTTGGCGGCGAAACGGCGCAGCGGCTTGAGGCGGCGCAATCCCTCGCGCGCCATGTCCGGGCCCATGATGCCGGGCAGCTCATGCGGCAGGAACAGGCCGCGTCGCAGCAGGTAGGCGCCGGGCCGACGGTGCGCGTATTCGAGCATTCCAAGGGCCTTCGGCCGCGCCTTGGCGAATCCGGGAGCCAGTGCCGGGATCGCGTAACGGGCGAGGCGCCCGATTCCGGGGATCGCGGCGAACGAACCGAAGCGGCGGCGCCAACGTGGCAGGTCGGCGAAGGTTGAATAGCCGGCGAGAAGTTCGTCGCCACCAATCCCCGACAGTGCCACTTTGAGCCCGGCTTCCTTCGCCGCCTTCGCGACGAACCAGGTATTGATTCCGTCGATCGAGGGCTGGTCCATGGCGTCGAGGATCGCCGGAAGATCGGCGTCGAACTCCCGCCGATCGACGCGGCGGACGATATGCTCGGCACCGTAGCGTTTGGCCACCTGCGCGGCGAGCGGCGCCTCGTCGTCTTCGGTGCCGCGGAACTCGTCGAAGGCGAGCGTGATCGCGCGGATGTCGCGCTGGCCGGCGTCGCGCATCAGCCCGAGCAGCGCGCCGGAATCGACGCCACCGGAGAGGAACAGCCCGACTTC
>JBAUYV010000268.1:0-2316 GCA_049584975.1 Xanthobacteraceae bacterium
TTGAGGCTGTGATAATAGAGAACGCGGTCGATCAGCAGCCGCCAGAACATGATCGGCCCTAACGCCAATACTCCCAAGATAATCGCCGAGATCGTGACATCGCGAACAATGCGACGGTCGCGTAACAGCGCGGCCACGATCAGCCCCAGCCCGAAGGGTTGCGCCTCGTCGCTAATGCGGTAGTCGCGCTTTACCAGGATTATCTCGCCGCTCCAGCCGCGAGCGAGCCGCAATTCGTCAAGGACCAGCAGCGAGAGCTCCCCGGCATGGGGGTCGCGCAGCGCGACCGTCGGCGGCTGATCATTGGCGTCGACACGCAACAACACCATGGCGCCGCCGTTGTCGAGGATCAGGATGGCCGGTAGCGCGCCTTGCATCTTCATCAAGTCACGCCATTCGAGCCGGGCGTGTTCAGCGCGCAGGCCAGACGCCTGCGCAACCCTCAACAACTCCTCGGTGGACAAGTCGCCGACCCCGATGCGGTGGTCGCGCCGGATTTGTGCCTCGGAGAGGTCGATCCCGCGATGTCGTGCGGCGATGATCAGCGCCCGCAGTAGCGAGTTGGGCGCCGTTTCATCGGAAGCCGGTGCGTCGCCCATGAGTTGCGGCCTAGCCGGCGCTTGCACGACCATTGGCCGATGCCGGCATCCGGATCGCCTCGGCCGATACGTCTGCGATGAGACCATAGCCTTGGCGGAATTCCGTCTTGATTAGGTGTTCGGCGTCGGAGCCGCCGGCGGCGATGAGTTTTTTGCGCAGTCGGTTGACGACGATGTCGATCGCCCGTTCGCCGACCGCATTGCCGTGCCCGTAGAGCAACGCGCCAATCTCGACGCGGCTGCAAAGCGACCAAGGTTTCGTCAGAAAATGAGACAGAAGCCGTGCCTCGGTCGTGGTTAGATCCACGGTCGCCCCTGCCGCGCCGACCAACACATTGCGGAAAGGCTGAAACGATATTCCGGCGAAACGCCAGCCGCCGCCGCCGCGGCTGACTGGCGCCGTCCTCGCGGTACGCGTTACGCGCACGATTTCCTGGATCAATCGATTAAGGGCTATCAGATCGATGGGCGCCGCGATGCAATCGACCGCGCCGGCCAGCCGATAGTCGGATGCGGCCGGGTGAGCCGGATCGCAGACGACGACGATCGGCACTCCGCTGTTGTGACGAATATCAAGGATCGTCTCGATCCCCCTCCCTGTCGCGCTAGTCAGATCGAGAACCACGACATCGGGATCGCCGTCGCGCAGCAATTTAAAAAAATAGTCTCGAGTATTTATAGCAATTCCCGGTCGATCTGCTTCCTCTGACCCCGGAATCGACAGATCTTCGCGGGCAACCAGAATGGATACTGCGCCGTTCATACACGACGTCCTCGCATTCGTCCCTGGGGGTTTTATAGATATCAAAATTGGTTGATACAAGATGGAATATCTTGAAATTTATGCTTTGATAAGAGCGGAAACGTTGGGAATCAGCTAACAATATAGCGTTTCGGCCGCGCGGTTCGACTGATGGTCAGGCCGGTATGGCACCGATATCGGCGTCGTGGGTGTCGGTACCGCTCAAGCGAGAGAGCTGTGCGATGCAGACATTTCCAACCATGAGACGGACGCCAGTTTTCAAACCCGATCAAAGACAGGTAGCGACCTCGGCGCACAACCATCCGGTGGCGGCGAATGCCACGGCGAGCGCCGTTTCCTTAAGTGCCGGGCTGTACGCACTGGATATTGGGCCGGTCGATACTCCAGAAGCCGCGACGGATACGAGGGCATTCCCGGCGGTGCAGGTATCCTCAACGCCGGACGAGACCGAGCCAAAGGTCGAAATCCTAGGAGGGTCAGGCCGTTCCTCCTCGTGGCTCGACGCCAATGGCGGCACCATTCTGATCAAGGTGCCGCCGGGTGGTGGCAGGGTACTGGTAACCTCCTTCATGCCGCCCGACTGGCCCACTGTGCCCCCGCAGATTGAGGTTCGCCCCCTTGACCGCATCCGTACGCGAGCTGCGATCCAGGATGGCGGCGGCGAGGTTCCCACCGAGGTCGTTCTCCATATCGAACGCCAGGGCGATCGACGATTCGATGGCAAGGGCTGGATTGGCAATTTGGGCCAGCGTCTGCGGATTGAAGCCTTCAGCATACTGCCGCTCAACACTTTGTCGGCGCAAGATATTGAATTCAGAGCGTTCGGTCCAAACGGACAAGAGACCCCGTGGGTCACCGATGCGCGGCTCTGCGGCACACGCGGACGCGCCCTGCCGATCACCGGATTCGCAATCCGCTGCGCGCCGCATCTGGATGGGCGGTTCGATGTCGTCT
>JBAUYV010000269.1:0-7184 GCA_049584975.1 Xanthobacteraceae bacterium
ATCCAAGACCAGTTCGTGCCCGCCGGCTTCTCCACGACTTTGTGCGTCGCCGGAAAAGAGCACGCCATCGAGCGAGCGCGCTTCTCGGTCCAAACGCTCTGCCAAGCGTCGGAACAGTAAGCCAATAACCTGCTCGCGGGTCCCCTTCGGAACCTCCGGGATTCGAACCTTCTGGTCGTCGCGGTCGAACGGGACGCCCGCGGCCGAGACGTGGGGGTCGGTGATATGCAGGAACGTTGTGCGGCTGGATGCCGATTCCGGGGGAAGTCGCCCGGGATTCCGGGATGATCTCGCCCACCATTCCGATTTGATGTCGCTCGCTGTTCCGAGATGATTTCGCTCGGCATTCCGGGATGAAGTCGCTCGGTTAGAGGGCGTCTCTGCTGGCCCGCTTAGCGTCCGCCCCTTTGGCTTTTGCCGCGGGAGGGGACGATGCCAGCAGAGAGGATCGCGATGCGCCAGGTGCGCGACGTGCTTCGGTTGAATGCCGCCGGGGTGTCCGGCAACGAGATCGCGCGTCGGGTCGGCGTGGCGTCGTCGACGGTTCGGCTGACGTTGAAGCGGCTCGCTGCCGCCGGGCTCGGTTGGTCATTGCCAGCCGACATCACCGACCCCGTGCTCGAAGGGCAGCTCTTCACCGCGGCCGGAAAGAAGCAAGGGCATCGCCGCCGCATCGAGCCTGATTGGGCAGCCGTTCACCGAGAGCTGAAGCGCAAGCACGTCACGCTGCAGATTCTGTGGGACGAGTACATCGAGCGATTCCCGGAGGGGTATCGCTACTCACGGTTCTGCGAGCTGTACCGGGGCTGGGCCTCGCGCATCTCGGTCACGATGCGGCAGACCCACGCTGGCGGCGACAAGCTGTTTGTCGACTATGCCGGCGATGCGGTGTCGGTGATCGTCGACCGGCTGACCGGCAAGACGCGGCCGGCGCAGATTTTTGTCGCCGTCATGGGCGCCTCCAACTTCACCTATGCCGAGGCGAGCTGGACCCAGGCGCTCGGCGATTGGATCGGCGCCCATACAAGAGCATTCGAGGCGATCGGCGGGGTTCCCAACCTGCTGGTGCCGGACAACACCAAGGTCGCTGTCATCAAGGCTAGCCTCTACGAGCCGCAGGTCAACCGGACCTATGCCGAGATGGCGGCCCATTACGACACGGCGATCCTGCCGGCCCGGCCTCGCCGGCCACGCGACAAGGCCAAGGTCGAGGCGGCGGTGCTGATCGTCGAACGCTGGCTGCTCGGCCGGCTGCGTCATCGCCGCTTTTACAGTCTGACCGAGCTCAACGCGGCGATCGGCGAGTTTCTGCATCAGCTCAATGAGGAGCGCCCGATCCGTCGGCTTGGCGTCACCCGCCGCGTGCTGCTCGAGGAACTCGATCGACCACACCTCAAAAAGTTGCCCAGCGAGCCCTATTCCTTTGCCGAATGGCGCCTGCGCCGCGTCGGCATCGATTACCACGTCGAGGTCGAGGCGCACTTCTACAGCGTGCCCTACCGCTTCGCCCGCCGCGAGGTCGAGGTCCGGCTGACGCCGCGCACCGTCGAGGTCTTTCTCAAAGGCGAGCGGATCGCCGCGCATCTGCGCTCCAGCGGCAATCACCGGCACACCACCGTCGCCGATCACATGCCGTCGAGCCACCGGCGCTATGCCGATTGGACCGTCGAGCACATTCGCCAGGAAGCCGCTGCGATCGGCCCCGCGACGGCCGCCTTGTGCGAGCTGATCCTGGAGCGTCGGCCACATCTCGAACAGGGCTTCCGCTCCTGCCTCGGCATCGTCCGCCTGGTCCGGCCGTTCGGCGCCGATCGTCTCGAAGCAGCGGCCACGCGGGCCATCGCGATCGGCACGCTGAACTACGGATCGGTGCGCTCGATCCTCGACAACAAGCTCGATCGCCAGGCCGCGCACCGGCCGCCAGCCGATGCCGTTTCGGTCCTCCACCCCAACATCCGCGGACCCCGCTACTACCATTAACCCGTTAAGGAGAGCGGACATTGCTGACCCATCCGATGCTCGACCAGCTCGCCAAACTCGGGCTTTCCGGCATGGCCCAGGCCTTCACCGAACTCGAAGCCTCGGGCGAAGGTGCAACCCTGACCCATGCCGATTGGCTCGGCTTGCTGGTCGATCGCGAAGTTACCCATCGCCGCGACAAGCGCCTGGTCGCCCGGTTGCGCTATGCCCGATTGCGCCACCACGCCGTTGTCGAGGATGTCGATTACCGGGCGCCGCGCGGCCTCGATCGGGCGCTGTTCCACAAGCTCGCCGCCGGCGAGTGGATTGACGCCCACGACAATCTGATCCTGTGCGGCCCAACCGGCGTCGGCAAAAGCTGGCTTGCCTGCGCCCTCGGCCACAAGGCCTGCCGCGACAACCGTTCGGTTTTGTATCAGCGCGTCCCAAAGCTCTTCGCCGACCTCGCCCTGGCCCGCGGCGACGGCCGCTATGCCCGCATCATGCGCAGCCTCAACGGTGCCCAGCTCCTCATCCTCGACGATTGGGGCCTCGAACCGCTCGACGGCGGCGCTCGCCGCGATCTCTACGAGATCCTCGAAGAACGCTACGACCGCCGCTCGACCATCCTCACCAGCCAGGTCCCTATCGACAAATGGCATGCGGTGATCGGCGACCCGACCTATGCCGACGCCATCCTCGACCGGCTCGTCCCACAACGCCCATCGCATCGATCTCGCCGGCGACAGCTTGCGCCGCACCCGACCAAGACCAGCCGCAAAGGATTGACCCGCAGCTCGCTTCTCGCCAAAAACCAAACACCAGCAGGACGCCCAAGCGGGCGACATCATGTCGGAACAGCGAGCGACATGATCTCGGAATAACCGAGCGACATCGTCGGAATCAGCACCCGATCACGCTGCACAGCGCGAAGACGCCAGAAAACAGGCCCTGATAACGGCCGCGCTGGCGCGGCGGCACGAGATCGGCGATCGCCGTCTGCGCCAGCACCATCAGGCCGCCGGCGCCAAGGCCCTGCAGTCCGCGGAACAGAATCAGCCCGGTCATCGAGCGTGCGAGCCCGCACAGCGCCGAACCGGCGATAAAGACCACGATCGCGACGACGAAGAGCGGCCGCCGCCCGTGCATGTCGCTGAGCTTGCCGTAAAGCGGCGCCGTCGCAGTTGCGGTCAGCATGAAGGCGGTGATCACCCATGGCAGATGGGCGAGCCCGCCGAGCTCGCCGACGATGCGCGGCAGCGCGGTGCTGACAATATTCTGGTCGAGCGAGGCCAGCGCCATGGTCGTCAGCAGCCCGGCAAGGCTGAGGCGGAAAGTGCTGCGCTCGGCGTGCCCGCCGCTTACTGCGGACCGATCGGGCCTGGATCCACCCCTCGTGTCGCCAGCCGCGGCGCCGCCCGGTCGACGCGTTTTGGGTCGCGCTGTTTTATGCGCGCGCGGCGCCATGCCGGATAATCCGCCGCGGCACCTGCGGCGGCGTCTCCGCCATCGGGTGCAGCATATCGAGCGCGCTCGCCTTCTGCGGCTGACGGCTGAGATTTTCGGCGATTTGGCGCCACACTTCAGGCTCGCCGATCTCTGGTCTCTGCCCGATCATCGACCGGCTGGCGAGATGCCGCCGCTCCGAGGCTTCGTCGACAACAATCCATGTCGTCCGTTCGTGGCGGCTAGCGGCGGTGTAAGCCTTGAAGCCGTGGATCGCGTGCGATCCGGCCGGCATGGCGTGAATGTGCTCGCTGGCCGTGCTCCCTTGTGCCGTGTCCACGGTCATCGCGTAGCCGTAGCTCAACCGCACCGGGGCGTCCTTGCGAGCCTGGATCTTTCGCCACATGACCATGCCCTCGGCGCCGGCATCGTTGCGCACGATCATGCCCTCCTCGGTCAGCTCGCGGATTTCAACCACCTCGCCGTTGTTGGCGAGGACGCTCTTGCGGCCCGCGACGCGCGCGTCATGCACGCGATCATAGAGGCGCACGCGATCACCGACTGCCAACGCCAGTCTGTACGTGTCCCCGTTGCGGTCGGTCGCGTCCAGGATTTTGACGTCGTGGCCGAGCTCGCCGGCCCGGCGCCGTTCGGCCCGGATGGCAGCCCCGATCTCGCGCGCGTCGGCATTTGTCGGCGCCGAGACCGTCAACTTGAACTCGGGATCACCCCGGTTGGCCTCCAGCCGCTGGCGCCAGAGCTGCGCCACCCTTTGCACCGTCGCCTGGCGGCCGCCGGCGACCAGCTCGGCGGTCCCGTCCTGCTGCTTCATTTCCAAGGCTTCGGCCGCCCGGCCGGCGCGGAACAGGCTGGCGATTTCCCGCTCGCGCTCGGTCTTCTGGCGGATCGAGGTCAGGATCTCGGGAACGGCCTCTTCGCCAACCGCCTTGCGTAGGAGGTCAATGACCGGCCCGGCCTCGATCGACTGGCATTGCTTCGGATCGCCGACCATGACGATCTGCATGCCGGTTCTCTGTTGCAGCCGTAAAAGATCGAGCATTTGCCGGGTGCCGATGAGCCCGACCTCGTCGACCACCACGACGCTGTTGCGGTCGAGGACGTATCGCCCGGTCTCGACGCGTTTCAAAAAGGCCGCGACCGAGGCGCGCTCGGCGATGCCGGCCGAGCGTAGATCGGCCGCCTGGCGCCAGGCCAGGGTGATGCCGAACACCTCGCGCCCGTCGGCTGTCCAGGCCTCCACCAGCGCGGCGAGCGCGGTGCTCTTGCCGGCGCCGGCGACGCCGATCGCCACACCCAGCCGACCGCCGGCGGCGAGCCGGGTCATCATTGCCCGCTGGGCCCGCCATTGCTCGGCGGCCGGATCGATCGCCGGGTTGCGCGCTAGAAAGGCCTCCGCCGCTCGGTCGATCTGCGCCGTCGGCAGAGCGGCCGACGAGTCGAGCGAGGCAGTCCTAGCCACTCGGATCAGCTCGCGTTCCTGGTCGATATGCAACGCCGTCGTGACGTTCCAGCGCTCCTTGCCGCGCAGGGACGCCCCCCTGCCCCACAGCAGCGCCACGGGCTCCCCGTCCTGCACCACGCCGCGCTCTCGGAAGCCTTTGATGACGGCGTCGATGTCCTCGCCAGGCCGCTCGCCGATGCCGGCGACAATCAATGCCCGGGCCGCGATCTCACGCAATTCCTGTCCGTCCAGCACGGCGCGGCGGCTGAGTTCTCCTTCGAGCAATGGCAACGCCGCGCGATAGGCGGCCTCGTGGCGCTGTTCGGCCGCCGGCGCGGGCCTGACCTCGTCCGGCCGCAACACGCTGTGATGCCGATAGGACGCGGACGCGGCTTGCTCATGCCACACCACGTAATCGCTTTTCGCTTCCAGGCCCTCCGCCGTCTCTATTTTTGCCTGCCGGGTTTCCGCCGCGCCGGCCTTCAACAAGGCAATTTTCTGCTCGGCGGTCACGGCATCCCAGTCGATATCCCTGCTCGCCGCGAACTCCGCGCCGCCTCCTGCGCTTCGAGCGTTCGCTTGTCGAACAGCTCGCGCACCGAATGCGGGATGTCGGCGAGCCGTGCGGCGCCCGTGCGCTCGTCGAGCACGGTCTCGATGCCGAGCTGCCGGGCCCGGGTCGCGACGTTGGCGTGGTAGACTGCACCCAGCTCTTTCACCCGCCCGGCCAGCCGGTCGAGATCGAGGCCGCCGATATGCCCGCTGTCGGTCAGGACGCTGTTGAACACCGTCACATGGGTGTGCAGCTGCGGGTCCGCCGTTTGCAACGGCACCTCGCGAATGTCGGTGTAGGCCCGACCTTCTCTGTCCCGCCGCTCGATATCAACGGCCGGCCGCGCGGTGTAGTGCTGAAAGCCAATCCACCCGAGCTCACCGGTCTCAACCCCCTCCCCGCCAGCCTGGCCTCGGCGCGCAACACCGAGATGCGTCTTGGCATAGGCCATCGTGTCGGCAACCGCACGGCGGTGAATCTCGAGGAGGGCGGCGCGCTCCGCTTCGGTCGGCGCCAAGGCCCAGGCGACGGACAGCGATTTGTCGGCCGAGAACGTCATGTCGACAAACCCGACCGGCGGGCGTGTGGCGTGGATCTGCCGGCGGTAATCCGCCATATTGATCAGCCGCCCGGTCGCCAGGCGACCGTTCTCCAGGTGCGCGATTTCGGCGGCGGTTGCCTCGCGGTGCGCCGGCACACCCAGCGCCGCCTTGAACCGCTTGCGGGCACCTTCGACGATCTCTGCCGGCAAGGTCTTGCCCGCGGAGGTCTGCGGCATGCCCCCGTCGGCGCGCTTGCCGGCGAGCACGTTCCTGATTGCTTCCGCCGATGCGGGCTGCTTCGGATCGAGACCGAAGACCTCGGCGACACTACGCGTGGCACTATGCTGTTTGCGCCCGGCAATTGCCTCGCCATCAAGGCGTGTCGCATCTAGCAAATTTGCAATACCGGCCTGGGTCAGCGGCCGGCCGGGATCGGCGATGCCGAGGCGTGCGGCCAAGGCCGGCGCGAGGTCTGGCCGCAGCTCGGCGACCGAGCCGCCTGTGGCCAGGTGGCCCTCCCTGACGGCGCCCCGCCAGAAATCCGCGGCGCGCTCCTCCTTCGCCTCAGCGCCGGTGTAGTACTCGGCAGCCCGCGTCGGTTCCGTCTTCAATGTCCCGGCGAGGTAGTATTCCGCCATCGCTTTGCCGGCTGAAGGCGTGGCACAGGCGCCGACCCGATAGGTCATCATCGATCAAACAGCTTTTTGCATTCCGTCAGGAGTGCCTTGGTCTGTGCCCCAAAAGCGCGCACCCGCGCACTCAAAGATTATTGCCCAAACCACAACGTTTCCGCCGAGGTCGGACAAAAACATAAGCGGGGGCCGATTGGGGATAGCGAATGAGTGCGTCCGGTCGCGATTGGAGAGAGTTACTGCAATCCATATGGCGGTGCGCAAGCGCGCGCACCTGCGAAGACCGGCGCACATGTCTATGCAGGAGGGTAAGGCAGACACGCCCACAACCTAACACTGCGGAGATGCTGGTGAGTTCGCAAACAACCCTTGGCTGTCTCGGCGATTGAGAGGGTCGCGATAGGTTCGAAGTGTGAGAACCCCTTTTTGTAGCCACGTATCGATTACCGTCTGAGCTTGCTGAGCGGTCAAAGTGGGAATGTGGCGCTGCACGATGCGCCAAGCCGAGCGATCTGGAATTGGTGGCGTGGCCGTGTACCGGCGACCATCCGCTGTGCCGGCATTGATCAGCTCGAGGATGGCAATGGCAG
>JBAUYV010000270.1:0-10346 GCA_049584975.1 Xanthobacteraceae bacterium
AACAATGCCTCGGACTGGTCTTCTGTTGCTGTCCTTAATGGTCGTCGCTTTGGCCATCGATGCATTCGCGTTCGACGGTCAATACCGCACGGCCGTTTGGCGGGAAGCTAGCCACCAAGTTCAAATGCTTGAATACAAGGCGGCCCGTTACTTTGAGAATGCGGGATATTGGGGAACCGGTGAGTTTTGACTCACCGCGCTCCGGGCAACGCCCTCGATAAAGGAAATCGTTTAGCCATCTGCGATGGCGTTAGTTGGAGGGTATCATGCGCAAGGTCCCCTTTCTCTTTGGTGTTTTTCTAATCACCTTTTCTTTGCTGATATTTCAGATTGTGCAGACCCG
The DNA here is from genome assembly GCA_049584975.1 of Xanthobacteraceae bacterium. Taxonomy (GTDB): domain Bacteria; phylum Pseudomonadota; class Alphaproteobacteria; order Rhizobiales; family Xanthobacteraceae; genus BOG-931. Next base: position 344 of record JBAUYV010000270.1, read on the forward strand.
CATTTTGTCGGTGATAGCCTGGTACTACCTGGCCTTTTTTGCGATCAGTGTCGCGATGCTGGGCATGACGGTTGGCGCTGTCTGGGTTTATTTGCGTCGCGAACGTTTCCAGTCGGCATCGCTACCCGTCACTCTGTCAAATTTCGCACTCGCGACTGCGGTGGTTATGCCGGCGTCACTGTCCGTGCAATTTTGCCTAATCACGACCATTTCGCTTTCGCTCACCACGGTGATTTCGTGGAGCCTGCTGCTGGCTGCAATGGCCCTGCCATATATATTCTCGGGCGTTGTGGTGTGCTTGGCGCTTACACGCAGTCCGTTCCCAACCGGGCAGGTTTACGGTGTGGATCTCCTGGGTGCGGCACTGGGATGCGTAGCAGTGCTTTTGATCCTGAATTTTCTAGACGGCCCGACAACCGTCGTTGTGTGCGGGGTGGCCTCTGGGCTATCCGCGCTTGCTTTTGCTGCCAGCGCCGACGACGAAGAGCGAAAACTCTTGGAGTCAAGACCTTGGTGGCAACGACCAGCGCCGGTGGTGATCGCGCTGCTATTGCTAGCCCTAATCAATTTACTAGCGCCAATCGGTATCCGCCCCATTCTCGTCAAGGACGCTCTTGAGACATCAGGCCTGGACGTCTACGAAAAGTGGAATTCCTATTCCCGCATCCGCGCTCGTCCTCCGCGGCTGGGATTCCCCGCATTATGGGCCGCCTCCCCCAAGCTCCCGCCGCATACGCGCATCCCGGAGGTCCTATTGAATATCGATGGTTCAGCCACCACCACCATGTTCCGTTACGATGGCACGCGCGGCTCCATTTCCTTCCTCCAATACGATTTGGTCAATCTGGCCTATCACCTCCCCGGCATCCACAAGGCCGCCGTGATTGGCGTTGGCGGCGGTCGCGACATCATGTCGGCGCATCTGTTCGGGGTGCCAGACATCACTGGTGTAGAGCTGAATCCCATTTTCATAAAACTGCTCACGCATGATCGCTTTTATCAGAGCTTTTCCAATCTGACGGCTCTGCCGAATCTGAAGCTGCACGTGGATGACGCCCGCAGCTGGTTCGTCAGCACGAAAGAGAAGTTTGATCTCGTGCAGATGAGCATGATTGACAGCTGGGCGGCGACCGGTGCGGGTGCTTTCAGCTTGAGCGAAAACGGCCTCTACACTTTGGAGGGGTGGCGAGCCTTTCTCAAGACGGTCAACGATGACGGCATATTCACAGTAAGTCGTTGGTTCAGTCCCGGCGACGTCAACGAGACCGGACGCATGATCGGCCTGGCAACGGCTGCCTTGTTGGATGCCGGCGTTAAGGATGTCCGCCCGCATCTATTCGTAGCGCGCGCCGACAACGTCGCTACGCTCGTGCTTTCCAAGGCGCCATTCTCTGACGATAAATTGCGCGTGCTGGAAGACACGACGCGAAACCTCGGCTTTGGCGTGCTGCTGGCGCCGGACCAACCGCCAGAATCTAAGCTACTGCAGACGATCGTCCAGAGTGAGAATCTCACTGCATTGAATCACGCAGTCGCCGCCGCCTACCTCGATCTCACCGTACCAACCGACAACCGGCCATTCTTTTTCAACCAGCTGCGTTTCTCCGATATCCCGGAGGTCATGCGACTTCTACTGAATCATACCCTTCAGGAGGGCGTTATTAGGGGCAATCTTTTTGCTTCTGTCGTACTTGTTCTGATTTTGTTTATCTCGATCATCGCAGTGATTACGACGATCCTGGTACCCTTGAGGGCCGCAGCGCGCGATTGTCCGAGATCTTTGGTTGTCGTCGGCAGCCTGTTTTTTTCGCTTATCGGTATGGGCTTCATGCTGGCCGAAATTGCTCTATTGGAGCGCTTCAGTGTTTATCTTGGTCACCCGATTTACTCTTTGGGAGTGTCCCTGTTCAGCCTTATTCTCGCCTCCGGCCTTGGAAGCCTAACATCAGACTGGCTCAAACTGGATACACACGGCAAACTGCTGATATGGGGCAGTACCGTCGTGCTCTATCTGATGGTCATGGAGCGGTTTCTGCCGGCTGTATTGGAGTCCACTACAGATCGGGAGCGTCTGGTCCGCATCGGGATTTCGCTCTCGGCAATCATGCCGCTAGGCTTTTTGCTTGGCTTTGCTTTCCCCACAGGAATGCGGCTGCTCGAGGCAGTAGATAGGCAACCAACTCCGTGGTTCTGGGGCATCAACGGTGCGACCGGCGTTCTGGCATCTGTGCTGGGTGTGATGTTCAGTATGTCGCTAGGCATTGACGTGACGCTGCTGATCTCCGCCGTCTGCTATCTTTTCCTGATTCCAACAAGCTTCGCGTTATTACGCCTGGGACAGCAAAAGAGTGGCCTAGTAAAGCCGAAAGACGCCGCTGCTATCGCGGCCTGATCCAAACGCCTGATCGGATTTCGGAGAGACCGCCGCGAGGAGGTCTTTCTATTTATGCCGTGACCAAGCGGCTCGCCGATCATGTTGCGGCGCACACTATCGGCCCTAACCGGACATCAGGCGTCGCCCGCTCAATGTCCGTTATCGGGCATAGCGGACATTCACCGGCATTTTACGAGCACACACCTTAGCGCTTCGCCAACAGCTTCTTGAGCCGTTGCGGCGTGACCGGCAATCGCGTCACTGCGCCCGGAATGCCAATGGCGTCGTCGATGGCGGACGCGATGGCGGCGCCTACTCCGGTGATGCCGCTTTCGCCCGCGCCCTTGATGCCGAGCGGGTTGCGCGGCGTCGCGTAATCCTCGGTGAGCAGCACGTCGGGCGTGGGCGTTTCGTGCACTGCGGGGAGAAGATAATCCGCGAAGGTGACGGCGAGCGGATCGCCGCGCTCGTTGTAGATGAACTCCTCGGACAGCGCGCCGCCAAGGCCTTGGGCATAACCACCGACAATCTGCGCTTCGACCAACGCCGGGTTGATTGCGCGCCCGATGTCGTAGGCGATGAAATAGCGCTCGACGGTCACCCCGCCGGTCTCGCCATCGACGCGCACCACGGCGACGTGGCTGCCATAAGGATAGACCTGATGCTCGACCCTGAACCAACCCTCCGCTGAAAGGCCCGGGTCGCGATCGCCCAGCGTCTTCGCGGTCGGCGCCAGACTTTCGGCGATTTTGCCCAGGCTGATCGAAGGGCCGGCGCCTCGATCCTTGCGCACGACTTCGCCATCCACGATGTCGAGCGCGTCCGGATTGGCTTGCAGAAGTTCGGCGGCGGTTTCGAGCGCCTTTTTGCGCACGTTCAGTGCCGCGATGTGCGTCGCCGACGCCGTCATCACCGTGGCGCGCGAGGCGTGCGCGCCGATGCCGAACGGGATGCGGTCGGTCTGGCCGTGGATCACGCGGCAATGTTTGTAATTGACGCCAAGCGCGTCGGCGGCGACCTGGGCCATGACGGTCTCGAAGCCCTGGCCAAGCGAGGCGCCGCCGGTGACGACTTCGACCATGCCGGAGGTGTCGACGGAAATCTTCACGCCGTCAGCCGGACCGAGCCCGCTCTTTTCCACGAACATGGCGACGCCGATGCCGACAAGTTCGCCGGCGGCTTTGCGCTTTTGCACTTTGGCGTTGAGCTTTTTCCAGTCGATCTTGGCGAGTTGCTTGTCGAGCAGCCCGATATAATCGCCGGTATCCATGAAGATGTGTTCGCCTAGCGCTTCGAGCGGCCGTTCGTAAGGCAGCTCCGCCGTGGTGATGGCGTTACGCCGGCGTACTTCGATGCGGTCGATCGCGAGCTTGGCTGCAATCGCGTCCACCAGCCGCTCACGCACGAAGGTCGTTTCGTAGCGTCCCGGCGCGCGGTAGGTCGCGGCCGGCGTCTTGTTGGTGAGGCGGAAATGGCCGACCGAGCGGTAAGCCGGCACCCGGTAGGGACCCGGCAAAATGCCGGCCGTCATGTGCACGACGCGGGTCGCGTGCGTGCGCACGTAGGCGCCCTGGTCGTGGAAATACACGTCGTCGATGGCGAGGATGACGCCCTCGTTGTCGACCGCGGCGCGGATCTTGTGCAATTGCTGGCGCGAGTGATTGGCGGCGATCAGATGCTCGCGCCGGTCCTCGATCCATTTCACCGGGCGCTTGAACCTTTTGGCCGCGACGCAGACCAGAACGTCTTCCGGATAAATTTCTCCGCGAATGCCGAAGCCGCCGCCCACGTGCGACTCGTGAACGTGAACCGCGCTCGGCGGAATGCCGAGCATGCGCGACAGCAGTTCCTGATTGCGGTGCGGCACCTTGGCGGCGCCGTGCAATTCGAGAATGCCGCGCGAGGCGTCGAAGCGGCCGATGGCGCCGCGCGTCTCCAGCGGCACGCCGGAGTGCCGCCCGATGGCGAGTTCGAGCTCAACCACATGGGGCGCTGTGCGGAAGACGGCATCGACATCGCCATACCCCTGGCGGATGATCGCCGGCTCGCTGTCGTTGCCGGGCGAGAATTCGAACGGCGGTGTCTCCGCGTCCAGCACCGGCGGCAATTCGTCGATTTCCGCGGTGACGAGATCGGCGGCATCCTCGGCCACGTATTGATTATCGGCAAACGCCGCGGCGATCGGTTCGCCGACATAGCGCACCCTGCCGTTGGCCAGGATCGGCTGACGATACGGATCGAGTGCCGGAATACTGCCCTCGCGGAAATCGACGGGCGGGATGTCGGCAACGTCTGCGGCGGTCCACACCGCGAACACCCCCGGCAGCGCGCGCGCCGCCTCGGCATCGATCGACACGATGCGGCCATGGGCGTGGGCCGATCGCACGATCCGCATACTGAGCTGATGCGGAAAATTGATGTCGCCGGCGAACTCGCCGCGGCCGATGACGAGCGGTGGGTCTTCCAGCCGCTCGACCGACTGGCCGATCCAGCTTGTAGATGTCCTCACCCGCCCATTCATTGGGCCGCTCGTTCCAGCGCCCGGCGCGTCACCGCCAGCACGAGGTCGCGGCGGAAGTCGGCGCTGGTGGTGATGTCCTCCAAGGGATCGACCGCGGCGGTCGCCGCCTCGGCGGCGGCGCGGAAGGCTTTGTCGCCCGGAGCGGCGCCGGCGAGCGCGCGCTCGGCTTCGGCGATGCGCCGCGGATTGGGTTCGGCGCCGCCAACCGCAAGCCGTGGCTCGACGATTTTTCCGCCTTCGACCCGGTAGGTTCCGAGCGCTGCCGCCATGGCGAAATCGCCGGCGCGGCGATTGAACTCGTAAAAGCCGCAGCGCGTGTCCGCGGCAAGCATGGGCAATCGCGCCTCGACCAGCAGCTCGTCGTCGCGCAGCGCCGTCGTCATGATGCCCTTGAAATAATCGCGCGCCGCGATGACGCGCTCGCCGCGCGCGCTTTTGGCCAACACCTCGCCGTCGAGCGCCGCCAGCACGAGCGCCCATTCGGATGAAGGATCGGCATGTGCCAGGCTGCCGCAGAATGTGCCGCGGTTGCGGATCGGATAATGAGCGATGTGGCGCACCACGTCGGCGAGCAGCCTGCCGAGCGGACCTTCGCACACGGGACGGTGGAACGCCGCGTGGCGCACACACGCTCCGATCACGAGCTTTCCGTTGGTGACCGCGAGCCGGTTGAGGGCCTCGACGCCATTGATATCGACGAGATGAGCGGGCTTGGCGAGCCGGAACGCCATGGTGGGGACGAGGCTTTGGCCACCGGCCAGCACCCGTCCGTCCTGGGGGGCGACTTCAGCGAGCAGCGCCACAGCCTCATCGACGGTTTTCGGCGCGTGATAACGAAACGCCGCAGGCTTCATCGGCTAGTGGTCCAATTCTGACATTCGCATGCGGGTTCGGCACGCTCTCATGCGAATGTCAGAATTAAAGGACCACTAGCAGAAACTAGTTCTAGTGGAGCTTTGGATTTGACATTCGCTCTACGACTTTACGGCCACGTGCGGAGCGAATGTCAAATCCGCTCCACTAGTATCGAGTTTGGGATTGATGTACATTTTTTTGAACTGATGCACGGTTTTCGGTACAGAGTCAAAAGACGACACAAAGCAATCCGGCATGAAACCACCGCCCTTTTCGTATCATGACCCGCGTACGGTTGCGGACACCGTCAGCCTTCTCGGCAGCCTCGAGAACGCCAAGCTGCTCGCCGGCGGGCAGTCGCTCATGCCCATGCTCAACATGCGTTACGTGCTGCCCGACAACATCATCGACCTCAATCTGGTCGGCGGCCTGAGCTACATCCGCGAGCAGAACGGCGCGCTCGAGATCGGCGCCATGACGCGCCAGCGCGACATCGAGTTCTCCGATGCCGTGCGCGAGCGCTGCCCGCTCATGCACGAAGCGGTGCGCCAGATCGGACATCGGCAGACGCGCAATCGCGGTACGCTCGGCGGTTCGCTGTGTCATCTCGATCCATCGGCGGAACTGGTCACGCTCGCCGCGGCGCTCGACGCCAAGGTCTCGGTGGCGGGCCGCAACGGTTCGCGCAGCATCGATTTTGCCGCCTTTCCGGTCGCCTACATGACGCCGGCGATCGAATTGGACGAACTCCTCACCGGCGCGACCTTTCCGTGCTGGCCGCGCGGTCACGGCTACGCCTTTGTCGAATTCGCGCGCCGGCACGGCGACTTCGCCATCGTGTCGACGGCCGTGCTCATCGAGGAGGACAATCACGGCAAGGTGACCCGTGCCTCGGTGACGCTCGGCGGCATGGGGCCGGCGCCGGTGCGAGCGAGCGAAGTCGAGCGGGCGCTGATCGGCGAAGTCATCGAAGAAAAGCGGCTGCGCGAAATCTGCGAAACCTTGCGCAAGCTCGACGCCATCGAGGACATTCACGCGCCTACGTCTTATCGCCAGCAATTGGCGACGGTGCTGCCGCGCCGCGCGCTTATCAAGGCGCATGAACGCATCGCCCAGGGGGGAGGGTCATGAGCGACACACGAAAAATCGCCCTCACGGTGAACGGCACCCGCTACGAGGAGACCGTGCCGGTGCGCGTGACCCTTGCGGACTTTATCCGCCATCAGCTCGGGCTCACGGGTACCCATCTCGGTTGCGAGCACGGTGTGTGCGGGGCGTGCACGATTTTGCTCGACGGCCGCTCGGCGCGCTCGTGCCTCATGCTCGCCGTACAGGCGGACGGCCACGAAATCCTCACCGTCGAAGGCATCGCGCCGAACGCCGAAACGCTGCATCCGCTGCAGGAGGCATTCCGCGACAATCACGGCCTGCAGTGCGGCTTCTGTACGCCGGGAATTTTGACGACGCTCATTGAATTTCTGCGTGATAATCCGGACCCGACCGAAGAAGAAGTGCGCATCGGCATTTCCGGAAACCTGTGCCGCTGTACCGGCTATCAGAACATCGTCATCGCCGCGCTCGATGCGGCGAAGCGATTGCGGGGCGAAGGCAAACTGGAGTCTCGCTCCTGACGCAAACTCCTCGTCGCCACCGGGCTTGACCCGGTGGCCCATGGGCAATTGAGGCAATTGAGGCGGCGCGGCAAAGCGCACTCAAATTAAGGCGCCCCATGGATTGCCGGGTCAAGCCCGGCAATGACGAAGGGGTAGCGAGATGATCCGATGCCGCTCCGCTTCGACGATATCGGCAACCGGCTGAAAGCGTTCCGCCTGGGATCAGGACTGTCGGCGGAGGAGATCGCGCAAAAACTCGGTATTTCGCGCACGGCGCTTTACCGCTTCGAAAAGGGCGAGCTGGCGAAGATCGAGACGCTGGAGAATCTGGCCGACCTCCTGAAAGTGTCGGTGCCGACGCTGCTCGGCGTCGGCGTCGAGTACGTCGCTTCGGCGGTGAGCTATTTCGAGCGCATGCGGCAGATCGAGGAAACAGCCGAGCACATCATCGTGCTCGCCGGTCCGATCTCTTACGTGCTCGCCTCGGATGCTTTCGATCACGCGCTCGGCGAGGTGCTCCGAGAGTCGGTCCCGGACGGCATTGGCAGGCGTGAGCCGGCGCTTTCGCAGATCGACGAGCTGATGGAAGTGCTGCGCCAGCGCAAGGAGACCTACCGGCGGCGTCAACCGGCCATCGTCAACCTGATCTCGGCGTCGGAAATGGAGCGCTTTCTGCGCAACGGCTTGGTCGGCAAGCTCGATCTTCCGGACACGCTGCGCCGGCAACGCCGTGCGCTGGCGCGGGCCGAAGCCGAGCATTTCACCGCGCTCATGGAGAACGAACCGATCGGGGTGCAGATCGGCATCGTGCTCGACACGCTGCCGCACACGAGCTTCCAGATTTTCCGCCAGCCTGACCGCCAGATTCTGGCGCTCAGCCCGTTCCGCCTCGGCGAGGAGCCAAACATTCGCGTCGGCGTCGCCATGATCACTTCGGCGCCCGAGGCGCTGGCGCTGCATGAGAGGATGGCGAAGGATCTATGGGCCAGCGCCCTGAAAGGGCCCGCCGCCGTGCGCTTCATGCGCGCCATGATGGACAAATCGGCGCCCGCGTAGTTTTTGTGCGGGAAATTCAGATGGAGACTCGGCCATGAAGTTCGATTTCACCGAAGAGCAGACGCTCTTTGCCGAGCAGGTGCGCCGGTTCGCGCGCGAGCATCTGGCAAGCGGCGCACTCAAGCGCGCCCACGAGCCCGGCTTCCCGTTCGATGTGGCGCAACTCATGGCCAAGCAAGGCCTCATGGGTATCACGCTGCCGCAGGAGGACGGAGGACAAGGCGGCACGCTGATGGACGCGGTGATCGCGATTGAGCAGATCGCCGCGGAGTGCCCGCGCAGCGCCGATGTCGTGCAGTTCGGGAATTTCGGCCCGATCCGCACCTTCGCCGAATACGGCACGCCGGCGCAGAAGAAGCGTTGGCTCGGCGATCTCTTGTCGGGCCGCCTGGTAATGAGTCTGGGCATGACCGAACCCGACGCGGGCTCCGCCGTCACCGATCTGAAAACGAGCGCGCGGCCGGACGGCTCCCATTACGTCATCAACGGCGGCAAGGTGTTTTCCACATTCAGCTCGGAGGCGCAGATATTTCTCATCTACCTGCGTTTCGGTCCCGGGCTTGGCGGCATCGGCTCGGTGCTGATCGAGCGCGGCACGCCGGGTTTTTCCATCGGCAAGCCCTCCGCTTTCATGAGCGGCGAGGAATGGTGCGAGCTGCATTTTGAGGACTGCCGCATTCCGGCGGAAAATGTTCTGCTCGGGCCCGGCGGCTTCAAGAAACAGATGGCCGGCTTCAATGTCGAGCGGCTCGGTAACACGGCACGTTCGCTTGCATATGGGCGCTACGCATTCAATGCCGCGCGCGAATATGCCTCGACGCGCGAGCAATTCGGCCGGCCGCTTTGCGAGTTCCAAGGCTTGCAGTGGAAATTCGCCGACATGGCGATCAAGCTCGAGGGCGCGCAGCTCCTGCTCTATCGGGCCGCGACCAGCGCCGACCGCGGCCTGCCTTCGGCCTACGAGACCGCTGTCGCCAAGGCGGCCTGCAATCAGGCCGGTTTCGAAGTGGCCAGCGAGGCGGTGCAGATCATGGGCGCGCTCGGCTATAGCTGCGAGACGCTGGTGGAATATTGCATGCGCCGTACGCGCGGCTGGATGATCGCCGGCGGCTCGATCGAAATGTTGAAGAACCGCATCGCTGAACACCTGTTCGACCGGCGCTTCGACCAGCGCAAACGGCAGGCCACCGCGGCGGAGTAGTCAGGGCGTCGGTTCAATAACGCACAGCCATAACCTGATCGATGCAAACTGGACGAACGCGGGGCGGGTGGCGCCGAGTTTGTCGTGGCCGGTAGCTACCCGCCGACACAGTTTGATCCCATTGAAGAACCGCTTGGAGGCTTGAAGCGTGCTCGGGCCGTTAGTCTCAATGGCTCAAGCGAGCCCCATTGGATGTCGGCTTTCGGGAGCAACGCAGACGCCCCGCCAGAGCGCCGGAAATGACGTGAATGACGTGAATGATGTGGTGGACGGTGGCCGCTCCCGGCAGCGAGTTCCGATAGGGTGATCGCTGTCAACGAATCACATCAGGAGCTGTCCATATGCAAATTACCACGATCGGTTTGGATATCGCCAAGAACGTG
>JBAUYV010000271.1:0-5215 GCA_049584975.1 Xanthobacteraceae bacterium
GGCCGGGTCTGCTCGCCGCCACAAACGCCAGCGCGGCGAGCAGCGCCGCCCACCCCGGCACAAGAATCCGCGGCTCAGAGCGGCCAGTGACCAGACGCGCCCACTCCCACAAGATGGCGGCCGAGCCGAGACCGCAGAGAATGAGAAACGCCCAGCCGTCCGCGTAGGCCAGCACGAGGGCAACCGGCACCAGCACGGCTGCCGATGCCGCACGCACCATAAGATTGCGCCCGCCCGGTCCGGCACCGGCGCGATGGGATGCGGTGATCACGATCCGGTCTGGGCGACCAGACCACCGAAGCGGCGCTCGCGCCGCCGGTACTCGGCGATGGCTTGTTCCAGAGTGGAGCGGTCGAAGTCCGGCCAGTTGGTCGACACGAACACCAGCTCGCTATAGGCCGCCTGCCAGAGTAAAAAATTCGACAGCCGCTGCTCGCCGCTGGTGCGGATGATCACGTCGGGATCAGGTACGTCCGGCGCATCGAGATTACGCGTGAGCAGATCCGGCGTGATGGCATCGGCCGACAGCTTGCCCGCGGCCACTTCGACCGCGAGCCGGCGCGCCGCACGGGCGATTTCCTGACGCGCGCCGTAATTGAAGGCCACGACCAGCGTGAGACCGCTGTTGTTGCGCGTCAAATCTTCGGCCTCTTGCAGCAGCAGACGGATGTCGCGATCGAGCGCGTCACGCTCGCCGATGATGCGCACGCGCACATTGCTCTTGTGCAAGTCGGCAAGATCGTTGCGAATGAACCGCCGCAACAGCATTAACAAATCCCTGATTTCCGATTGCGGCCGCGACCAGTTTTCCGAGCTGAAGGAGAAAATGGTCAAGAACGAAATGCCGAGATCGCTCGCGGCGCGCACGGTCCGGCGCAAAGCCTCGACTCCGCGCCGATGGCCTTCCAGCCGCGGCAAGCCGCGCGCGGCCGCCCAGCGGCCGTTGCCATCCATGATGATGGCGACGTGCCGCGGCGTTGCGAAGCTGTCGCTCCCTCCCTCCAACGGCTGCGTTACCTCCTCCGTCGATCTTGCAACGTCGCTCAAACTGTCATGATCTCCTTTTCCTTGCCGGCAAGCATCTTCTCGATCTCAGCTATCGAGGCGTCCGTTGCTTTCTGTACGTCCGCGGCCTGCCGTTCGTGATCGTCTTCACTGATTTTGTGTTCTTTCTCCAGCTTTTTCAGGAGATCGAGGCCATCGCGGCGGACGTGGCGCACTGCAACCCGCGCGGTTTCGGTGTATTTGTGGGCGACTTTGACGATCTCCCGCCGCCGTTCTTCGTTCAGTTCCGGGATTCGCAGTTTCAGGACCTGCCCCTCCGTCGAGGGCGTCAGTCCAAGGTTGGCGGCGGAGATCGCTTTCTCGACCGCATGGACCATGGAGCGGTCCCAGACCTGGACATGGAGCAGGCGCGGTTCCGGAACGCTGATTGTGGCGAGCTGATTGAGCGGCATGTGGCTGCCATAGGCCTCCACCTGCACATGATCAAGCAAACCGGTGGAAGCCCGCCCGGTGCGCAGGCCGGAAAGCTCCTGCTTGAGCGAGACGAGTGCACCCTGCATGCGGCGCTTGAGATCGTTCATGTCGAATGTGGCCGTCGCCATGGCGCCCTCCAAAGTTGGTTGGCCTTCCCGGCCGGCCCGATTTAGCCGACGATGGTAAAATGACCTTTGCCGCGCAAGACGTTTGCAATTGCGCCTTGCCCCAGGATCGAAAACACGATGATAGGCATGCGGTTTTCCTGAGCAAGCGCGAAGGCGGTCGCATCCATGATCTTTAGCCGGCGGTCGAGCGCCTCCTGATGGTCGAGCCGCCCGTAGCGCGTGGCCTTGGCGTCCCGCTTAGGGTCGGCAGTATAGACCCCATCCACGTCGGTTGCTTTGAGGACGGCGTCGCACCCCATCTCGGCTGCGCGCAGTACGGCCGTCGTATCGGTGGTGAAGTAGGGATTGCCGGTGCCGCCGGCGAAAACGATGATCACATTGTCTTCGAGGTGCCGCAGCGCGCGCTGCCGCTCATAGGTCTCGCAGACCTGCGGCATGGAAAGCGCCGACATAGCGCGGGCACTCACGCCCGCCCGCTGAATGGCGGCTTCGAGGACCAGCGCATTCATGACAGTGGCCAACATCCCCATGGAGTCGGCGGTCGGCCGCGATAGACCGTTCTCAGCAATCTGCGCGCCGCGCAAGACATTGCCGCCGCCGACCACGACGCCAAGCCCGATCCCGAGTTTGTGCGCGGCAATCAGATCGGCGGCAAAGCGATCGATGGTCGGCTGATGGATGCCGAATTTTTCCGGACCGCTCAAAGCTTCTCCGGAAAGCTTGACGATCACCCGGCGGTATTTCGGCTTCGCCACGTCTGCCCCTCTGGGATGGGTTGACTGCAGCGAAACCGGTTTCGCTCCGCGCACCCGGCTCCGCAACTACGCGCCGGCGAGTGCGGCGACTTCTCCACCGAAATCGCTGCTTGGCCGCTCGACTCCCTCGCCGAGGGCATAGCGCACAAAGCCTGTGACTTTGATCGGTGCGCCCACTCTCGCCTCGGCCTCCTTGATGGCTTGCGCCACGCTCTTCTTTCCCTCTTCGAGCGCGTAGCCCTGTTCGAGCAGGCAAACTTCCTTGTAGTAAGTCTTCAAGCCGGACTCGACGATCTTCTCGACAACGTTGGCCGGCTTGCCCTCCGCCTTGGCGGCAAGCACGCCTTTTTCACGTTCGATCGTTGCGGCATCGAGCCCGGACGGATCGATGGCCTGCGGATTGGCGGCCGCCACATGCATCGCGACTTGGCGGCCCAACGCCTTGAGTTCGTCGGTCTTGCCGGTCGATTCGAGAGCGACGATGACGCCAATGCGGCCAAGGCCCTCTTCGGGCGAATTGTGCATGTAGCTCGACACCACGCCCTTGCCGACTGAAACCCCGGCAGCGCGGCGCAGCGTCATGTTCTCGCCGATCTTGGCGATGGTCTCGGAGATCGCGTCAGCAACCGTACGATCGCCAATGCGTGCGGCCAGGATCTTGTCCAGGTCGGGTCCGACGTCGAGCGCCACATTGGCGATCATTTTCACCAGGCCTTGGAACAAGTCGTTGCGCGCTACGAAGTCGGTTTCGGAGTTCACCTCGACCAGGACACCCTTGCCGGCATTAAGCGCAGAGCCAATGAGTCCCTCGGCGGCCACCCGGCCGGCCTTCTTGGCGGCCTTGGAGAGCCCCTTCTTGCGCAGCCAATCGACCGCGGCTTCCGAATCGCCTGCGGTCTCGGTGAGCGCGGCCTTGCAATCCATCATGCCAGCTCCGGTCTTGTCGCGAAGCTCCTTCACCATGCTGGCGGTGACGTTCGTGGTCGTGGTCATTGTTTCATCCTTGTCGCAGTCGTCATTGCGAGGAGCGAAGCGACGAAGCGATCCAGAATTCGCGCCGCTGACTGGATTGCTTCGCTTCGCTCGCGATGACGAGGAAACTATTCAACCTCGGCCGTGAGTTCCTTCGCCTTGGCGATCCAGCCCTCCACGCGGCCGGGGAGCCCGACTTCTTCGCCGACGTTGTGCGCGGCGGTGGGGGACAACTCGGCGATCTGCTGGAAGTGGAAGATGCCGAGGTCGTTAAGCTGCTTTTCGATCGTCGGCGAAATGCCCGTAAGCTTTTTCAAGTCATCAGCTACGCCGCGCGGTCCGGACAGCGGTTCGAAGCCAAGCTTATTGGTTTCCGGCGGCAATTCCTCGGCTATTACAGGCTGGACCTGAGCGCCGATGTCGACGCCGCGCGCGCCTTGCGCCCGTGCGATACCGTCGATGGCAGCCTTGGCGACAAGATCGCAATAGAGGGTGATGGCGCGGCTGGCGTCGTCGTTGCCGGGCACCACGTAGGTAATGCCGTTGGGGTCGCAATTGGTATCGACCACGGCTGCCACGGGAACATTGAGGCGGCGCGCTTCCTTGATCGCGATGTCTTCCTTGTTCGTGTCGATGACGAAGACGAGGTCAGGTAGCCCGCCCATGTCCTTGATGCCGCCGAGCGCACGATCCAGCTTGTCGCGCTCGCGCTGCAGGGTCAGCCGTTCTTTCTTGGTGTAGCCCTGCGCCTCATTGGAGGCGAGCATCTCCTCGAGCTTGCGCAGCCGCTTGATCGAATTGGAAACGGTCTTCCAATTGGTCAGCGTGCCGCCGAGCCAGCGCGAATTGACATAGTATTGCGCCGAGCGCTTGGCGGCCTCGGCGATGGCGTCCTGCGCCTGCCGTTTGGTGCCGACGAACAGAATGCGCCCGCCCTGCGCGACCGTATCGCTGATCGCCTGCAGCGCGCGATGCATCATCGGCACCGATTGGGTAAGATCGATGATGTGGATATTGTTGCGGGTGCCGAAGACGTATTCCGCCATCTTCGGGTTCCAACGGTGGGCCTGATGGCCGAAGTGAACGCCAGCTTCCAAAAGCTGGCGCATGCTGAAATCTGGCAGCGACATTATGTAGTTCTCCGGTTGATCCGCCGCGGACCGATGAGTCCGGCCAAATGGGCTACCCCCTCTGGCCGAACACCGGACGGCTCTTTTGGAGCCAGGGTCCGCGTGTGAGATTGGAGGCCTTATATAGGCATCGCCGGGGGGGACGCAATCTGCCCGTTCAAACCCTCAATTTTGGGCAGCTTTCGCGTCAGCGAACGAGGGCAAGCGGGAAGTCGGGCGCCGTTGAGTTCATCACCGGGCTCTGTTTGCCGTCGGTCAGCGCCTTCACGCGCCGGGCGATATAGGCATCGAGGATCGCCGGGGTGATGGTGTCGTCGCCGGCAATTTTTGCCAGCGCCGGTACGCCGGGCGCACCGAGTCCCTCGACCAGCGCCTTGGTGAAGGCGCCGTTGCCCCATGACGGGTCCTCCATGCTCACCTGGCGGCCGGTCGAGGCGGCAAATACCACCACCCCGCGCTCGCTGTGCAGGAAGTCGTTGACCACGTCATTATTGTCGAAAGTCGATCGCCGACCGGTGCCGACCATCGAGCCAGCATGGCAGGCGTCGAGGAACAGGAGCGCCTTGCCGGCAAGCCCGTCGAGGGCGTCGGAGATGTCGTCCTTCGCCACCGCCGTGGCGCGCAACCGTTTGGAATCACTGTCGGCGGCCAGGAAATAGAAGCGATTGCGCTCGTCGACGATTCCATGACCAGCCAGATAGACGATACCGACGTCGTGTTCCGTCACCTGATGAGTGAGCCAGTCCAGACC
>JBAUYV010000272.1:0-2512 GCA_049584975.1 Xanthobacteraceae bacterium
TGACGAACCATTCGACAAAGTACTTTCCGATGTTCTCGGACCGCCCGGCGCGCCCGCAGCGTACCTCCTGGTCGCGGTCGATCTCATGCTCTCACATTGGCCGAAATCGTGCGAAGCTGCGGTTCCCTTCCTCGCGTGCCCCGAATTGCTGTGTCTCGATCGGCGGCGGCAGCTCCTAGACAATTTCAAGTATCCGGACATTTTTGGGCTAAATGCCCTGCAAAAAGAGCCGCCGGGGGTGACGAGCCTCGACAAGTTAAAGAAGTATCCTTCGCGACGTCAGATGTTCGAGCACCTCATCGGCTGCTATGGGGCTTTTGGGCCCGACGAGCTGCGACAGACCCTTTCCGGGCTCCTACGCCAAGCCGTTGCGCGTCTCGGTCCGCCCAGCGATCAGTCGGACCTTGGCGACCCTGCTTTTATGGCCGTCCATGCGCTCAATCTTCTCGATCCTGGCAACTGGCCCGAAGTGTCAGTCATGCGGGATGACGGAACGCAGACGACGGCTCGCCATTACGAGCCGCCAGAAGGGGAAAAGCGCCATCTGGAACGCCTGCAGGAGGGTGCCCGCGAACGGCAGACGGCAGCCGGTATGCAGGCTGCTATAGGTCTCGCCCTCGAGGATTCCTCGCGTTCATCTCCGGGACTAGCGGCTCAGGCCGTCGCTTGGGCTCAAGGTGCGGCGCCGCCGGCTGCGCCGGACGAGGACGCCGATGCAGAATGGATGCGCAAGGAGGCTGTTTTCTCTGCAGCGATGATTGCTATGCGCGACGGCGACGCTGAACTGCGTTCGCGACACGCGGTGTGGGCGCACACCATTTTCGCTCAGGCGCTGCAGAGCAAGGACGATGCAGGCCACCGCTTCCGGCCAGGCCTTCGCTTCAACCCGATTGCAATCGCTTTCGTAGGAATGATCCATTCCCTAAGGGATGGCCTCACCCCCGATCGTGTGCGTGCAGTCCTAGACGTGGCGGCTCGCGATAATCCCGCTGCGGCACATGGTTTCGCTGCGGCGGCTTCCACCCTCGCCGACATCGACGAGCGCCTGCCGCGTGCGGTCCTCCGCTCCTCATTCGCCGCCGCAATAAAGCCTACTCGTCACTGGCAAGTGCCGGAAGAGGAGAGCGCGGCTCGCGCTGACCGTCACCGACAGCGGGTACAAGCTGCCGTAGATGCCGAGCTCGCCTGGCTCGCTGATGAACGCACCGAGCCGGATTGGCCCATGTTTCCCGCGGTTTCGACGAGCACACGCCAACGGCGGAGTTTGATTTTTGAGGCCCAGCAAGCTGAACCTCACCCGATCCGCCGCCGTGCCCCGCCAGAGGAATACACTGATCATCAAGCAGCCGCATTATGGCTCCGGGCCCCCGCCCCTTTAACCGATGTAGCCACGAGGGCATGGCTGCGCGAAATGGTCCGCAGCTACGTTCAATGGACAGCGGCAGCGAACGGCGCAGGTCTAAGTCGAGATGAAGAAATCGCCAACGAACCTACAGAATGGAACCACGTTTATTACAGCTTACTGGCCAAATGTTTACCGGGCCTGGAATCACAGGACATAGATGAAATCGCACTAACTCCGATCACGTCCCTACCGGACGAGCCGTTCTTCGATGTCACTTCGGATTTTCTTCGTAGTGTCGACGTGGTGTTTTTCAACGAGCATAACTTACCAATAGACGACGCAGTCCGCATTCGATCGGTTCTCGCCACCCGACTCACCGCAACTAGCGGTTGGGAAAGACTTGCAAGCAGTCAATCCAATTCGGTCGAGGTTCACATTGGACCGGCAATTGCGGTCTTTTTTTTCAACGACTATAATCGTTTCCAGCCGGCCATCTGCTACTTGCCGCCGAACACCATTGATCGGCTTGATCCGTTTCTGTCCGTAATACAGACGCTGATCGAAGGTAGCCCCTCCTTTTTCACCGCGCTCATCACGCTCAACTTGCTCGAAGTTTCATTGAAGCCTTCCCATTTGCCGTTTCTCATGATGGCCGCCGCTATCTGGCTCAGCACCTATCCCGACAGTGTGCCGTTCTGGATCGATAACGACACAGGCCGCCGTATTTGTGCCCTGATCGATGACATCTGGCGCAAAGCACCGGATCGATTTGATCGAGCGCAGACACTGCGCAACGATGTGGACCAATTTCTTGCCGCGCTTGTTCGTATTGGCGTATCGGATGCAGCCCGCCTCGAGCAAGCCCTGCTTGCAGCGTCGACTCCCGATAAGTAACCGCAAACTCGCGGGCCCCAATCTCTAAACCCTTAGCAGCTCATCCCATGCGGACGCGTAGCAGGGCGAGACGCGTACGTGGTGCGCGGAAGGCCCTATTCTTCCTCAAAGCCGTGTGTCGTGAATTTCAATGTCTGAGGTTGCCCCGTTTCAGTGGACGGTTAGTCCGCTTGCGGGTTACGTCTTGGTCATGGTGGCCTGCATGTCGGCTTCGTAGGTTATCGGTGAGCGGTATCCCAGGCCCGAATGCAGCCGCACCGGGTTGTACCAACC
>JBAUYV010000273.1:0-42757 GCA_049584975.1 Xanthobacteraceae bacterium
TGATCTTTTTGGAAAACCGGTTTCCATTTTTCCGGATCATGCTCTAGCGCGGGACGAAGCTGATGCTGCTCCTGGTTGGTTTAGGTAATCCAGGAGAGCGCTATGTGGGCAACCGCCACAACATTGGGTTCATGGCGATCCAGGCGATCGCGAAGCGCCACGGCATCGGGCCGTGGCGCCGGCGCTTTCAGGGGGTTGCTTGCGAGGGCCCGATCGCCGGCGTGCGTTCGCTGCTGCTGCTGCCAGGGACCTATATGAACGAATCCGGTCGCGCTGTTGCCGAGGCGATGCACTTTTACAAGCTCACGCTCAGTGACGTGACGGTGTTTCACGACGAAATTGACCTGCCGCCCGGCAAAGTGCGGATAAAGGTCGGCGGCGGCGTCGCCGGTCATAATGGTTTGCGCTCGATCTCCGAGCACGTCGGCAACGATTACCGGCGCGTGCGCATCGGCGTCGGCCATCCCGGCAACAAGGATCTGGTCCAGGGTTACGTGCTGAGTGACTTTGCCAAGAGTGAGCGGCCCTGGGTCGAGGCGCTCATCACGATCCTCGCCGACGATGTCGAACTTCTCGTCCGCGGTGAGGATGCGAGTTTCCAGAACAAGGTTCATCTCGCCATGGCGGCCAAAGGATTTGGCGAGGCCAAGGACGACAAAGACGGCGACAAGAATAAAGCAAACGAACAGAAAACCTGAACAACAAAATCTGAGCAACCATGGGATTCAGATGCGGCATCGTCGGACTGCCGAATGTAGGCAAGTCGACGCTGTTCAACGCGCTCACTGAAACCGCCGCGGCGCAGGCGGCAAATTATCCGTTTTGCACCATCGAGCCGAACGTCGGCGAGGTGGCGGTGCCGGATGCGCGCTTGGCGACGCTCGCCGGGCTCGCCAAGTCGGCGGCTGTCGTGCCGACGCGACTAAACTTCGTCGATATCGCTGGCCTCGTTCGCGGCGCCTCGAAAGGCGAGGGATTAGGCAATCAGTTCTTGGGCAATATCCGCGAAGTCGACGCCATCGTCCACGTGGTGCGTTGCTTCGAGGACACGGACGTTACGCACGTTGAAGGCCGCATCGACCCGATCGCCGATATCGAAACGGTCGAAACCGAGCTGATGCTTGCTGATCTCGACAGCCTGGAGCGGCGCGGCGATGCCCTTGGCAAGAAGGCCAAGGGTACTGACAAGGACGCGCAAGAGGCGAGAGAAACGCTCGACCTCGTCAACCGCGCGTTGGGCCTGCTGCGCGAAGGCAAGCCGGCCCGCCTGGTGCAGCGGCGGCCCGAGGAGGAAAAGGTCTTTCACATGCTCGGCCTATTGACTGCGCTGCCGGTGCTCTATGTGGCCAACGTCGATGAGGTTTCGGCCGCCAGCGGCAACGAGTTTTCGCGCAAGGTCGAAGCGCGCGCCAAGACGGAAGGCGCCGCATGTATCGTCATCTCCGCGAAGATCGAGGCCGAAATCGCGGTGCTGCCGGCAAACGAGCGCGACGAATTTCTTGCCGCCATTGGGCTTAAGGAACCGGGTCTCGATCGCCTCATCGGCGCCGGCTATGCGCTTCTCGACCTCGTGACCTATTTCACCGCCGGACCGAAGGAGGCGCGCGCCTGGACCATCACGCGCGGCACCAAAGCCCCGCAGGCCGCCGGCGTGATCCACAGCGACTTCGAGCACGGCTTCATCCGTGCCGAGACCATCGGCTATGACGACTATGTCGCCTGCGGCGGGGAGGCCGGCGCGCGCGACGCCGGCAAGATGCGGCTTGAGGGCAAGGATTACGTCGTTGCCGACGGCGACGTCATGCACTTCAGGTTTGCAAACTAGGCTCGGGTCCGGCGTTTAGTGGTTTCCTGATACGCGTGACGTCCGGTTACTGCTGCTCCCGGTAGCCGCCGGCCTGGTTCCTGATCGCCCCGAGATGCTCATTGATGCGGAACACGATGAGCACGGATTCGGCAATGATGCGCGAAATGATGATGCACATGAGGGTGCCGAGCAAACTGGCGATCAGAAAGATCGTGCCGACGAACGGATTGAACGCCATGGTATTGAGCGAAGTGACCACGCCGGCGATCCCAAGCAACAAAGAAGTAACAACGGCAAGCCAATAGAAGACTTTGATTATGGTGGGCGTTACGAACCGCTCCCACTGGAAGAGGTCGCCGATGCCGAACATGCTTCTTCCTCCCGTGCTTACGCGGATGCCCTCACTCGATTCCTGACTGGCCGGCGGCAGACTGCACTTCACGCTTGCGACGGTCAATTACAGGCCGACAGCTGCGATCGCTGCGATTGACCGCTTTCCAGCGGGCCATTAGGGACATGGACAGGCGACGCGGCGGGTGCTCATGCGCTGGCTCCTTTGGGACGATTTTGCGGCGCGTGCGGCCAAATTCTCGCGCGACCAGCGCCGCGCTGCCTCGGTCGCCGCCGGCGCCCACGCGCTGCATGACGGATACACCGACCTCATCTACATCATGCTGCCGCTCTGGCAGGCCGAATTCGGCCTGACCTATGCGGCCCTTGGCGCGCTCCGCGGCATGTTCGCGGGCGCTATGGCAAGCATGCAGATTCCCGCAAGCCTCCTGTCCGAGCGGATCGGCGCCGCCACGGTGCTTGCGCTCGGCACGGCGCTCGCCGGCCTTGGCTACTGTCTTGCCGGAGCAAGCACCAGCTTTGCCATGCTGCTGGGTGCGCTGGTCATTGGCGGGCTCGGCGCCAGCACCCAGCACCCCATTGCCTCGGCGCTGGTCGCCCGTGCCTTTGCGGGTCCGCGTTCGCTGACCGCGCTCGGCACCTACAATTTCTCTGGCGATATCGGGAAAATGACCGTGCCGGCGGCGTTGTCGTTGATGCTGCTGGCGATGCCATGGCGTCCGGCGCTCGCCATTCTGGGCGGCATCGGATTGTTGATGGCAGTCGTGATTTTTGTTTTCACGCCGCGTTATGACCGCCGTGTCGTTACGGACAAGGATGATGCAGGCGCGGTGCGAAGCGAGCGGTCGCCGCACGCGTTTCCACTTTTGCTTTCCATCGGCATTCTCGACAGCGCCTCGCGTATGGGCTTTTTGCTCTTTCTTCCGTTCGTGCTGACGCAGAAAGGCGCGAGCCTGCAGGACGTGGGTCTGGCGATGACGCTGGTGTTTGCCGGCGGCGCGGTCGGCAAGCTCGCTTGCGCCTTTATCGGCGCGCGCGTCGGCGCCATTGGAACCGTATGGCTGACCGAGGGCCTCACCGCCGCGGGAATTCTGGTGCTGTTTCCGCTCCCGCTTTTCGGCGCTCTGTTGCTGCTGCCGCTCATCGGCATCGCGCTCAATGGCACGTCTTCGGTGCTCTATGGCTCGGTGCCCGATCTAGTTGCCCCGGACCGGCGCAACCGCGCGCTGAGCATTTTCTATACGGGCACCGTCGGTTCCGGAGCGATCGCGCCGATACTGTTCGGCCGCGTGGGCGACGCGGTCGGTGTTTCTCATGCCTTGGTGCTGGTCGCCATTGTGGTGTTGTTCACCCTGCCGCTCGCGGCGCTGCTGCGGCCCGCAATGGCGCGCCGCTATGGTTCCGGCGCGGGCGTTTGAGCGCTGCGACGGGCCACTGCAAACTGCCGTCGCGGAAAGGTCGTGCCGGCCGTCGACGAAGAGCTCCGCTACGGCGTCTTCTTAGCGCCCGCGGTGACCGCCTTGGGCAGCACTTCGAGGTATGGGCCCATGAAAAAAGCTTCGCCGCTGCCGTCGCCGTAATAGCGGTCGTAGGCGTCGATCATCGCCCGCACTGGCTTAACGCATGTCGGCATCGAGTCGACGATCAGCTCGCCGAGCTGCGCCGACTGATTGTCGCCGTACCGCGGATCGGCGATGACCGCGTGGACGATGCAGTCGGTGGCCGAGCGCACCAGCGGTTCGGTGGCCGCCATCTTCTCTTGCGTGGAAAGGTGCGCGGGGTCGCCCGCGTTGTTGAGCGGTTCAGTGGCGACGGCGATGACCAGTGCCGTGCCGACAAGTGGTGCTAGCAGCATGCGCTATGCCCTTGCCCGAGAAGCTCCCAACTAGCCGGACCGTTCTGTGTTGGTCAACACCTTATGACTTCCGCCGCGATTGTTCCCGCTCGCGGCCTCACACTCTCTCGTCTTGTCCGGCCGCCATGCTATATTCGGTGCAGCGGACTTACGGAGTAGGATCATGATATTGCCTTCGGCCTTGGCGCTCGGCGCGCACCTCGTCATGCCGGTCGTCGACAGCGTCCCGGTTCTCAACGTCGAGCCGGTTTGCCAAGGCATCGCCCAGCAAGGGGGCGCCTCATTTCGCGATCCTGCCATCGCCAAGGAAAAACAGGATTGCATCCAAAGCGAGAAGGAAGTCCGGGACGAACTGGTGAAGCAGTGGTCGAGTTTTTCCGCGACTGACCGGGTCTCTTGCGTGAGCGAAGCCAGGATGGGCGGTGATTCAAGCTACACCGAGCTGCTTACCTGCCTGGAAATGGCCCGCGACGTGCGCAGCCTCCGCAACGAGGAGGCCCCACCGGCGGTGGCCAAGCCGCAGCGGTAGTTGCTGCGCCCCGCTCGTCCCGCGCAAGGGCGGCAACCTAGTGGAGCGGATTTGACATTCGCTACCCACCTAGCCGTGAACTCGTGAAGCGAATGTCAAATCCAAAGCTCCACTAGCACTTAAGTTTGCTAGTGGTCCTTGATTCTAACATTCGCATGATAGCCTGCCGAACCCGGATGCGAATGTTGGAATCGGACCACTAGCGCCGCGTTCTAATACCCGATCAAAATCTCGCTCACGGTCGGCTTGAGCGCGCGCAGTGCGGGATCGTCGGAACTGTATTCGTCTTTGGCCGGCAGTTCGGAGGCCGCCGCGGACGCATTGGAGTGCAGGTTTGCGCCCGCCTTGCAGCCGCCCTCTATGGAGGCGAGTGCGCCTCCATCCCAGCTGCTGACGGAGGCGACGTCGTCTTGACCGAAGCCTTTCACTTTGAATGGCTTGCGATTGATCTTCTCCAGTTGCTCCAGGGTGAGCCCAAGCCGCAGGCCGTGCGGTCCGGTCCAGGTCGATTTGTCGGCGATGTCGATCAGATAAGTGCCGGTGCGGTTCGGGTTCGACCACCACACTTCGAGCCGCCGCCGCGGGTCATTGGGGAATAGTACTGTGACATCAGCTTCGCCGCCCGGTACGGTTTCGTGGGTGAAGATCATGTTGCGCGAGTCAAAGGCCATGGCGAGCGCCAGCATGCCCGAATCCTTGGCGAACGGGCCGCTGCATTCGACGACAGTACGTACCCCCGTACCCCGAACCGGCTTTTCGGCGGCTGCGGCAGGAGTCGCCGATGCATGAATTGCGGAAGGCTTCGGCGCAGGTTTAGGCGCTGGCTTGGCCGGACTCGGCGGGGCGCCGGGTTCCGCCACGGCGCCGGGCATCGGCTGCGCCATCTGCGATGGCGCCAGCTGGTCCTCCGGGCTGAGGTTGGGCCGGCTCTGTTGCGCCCAACCCTGCTGCACAAAGGCCGTCCCAACGGCCAAGGCGGCGACCGATACCGTGAGCGCGGCTCCAAGGCCTGCTCCCATCAAGCGTTTGCGCATTCCTCGACTCCCCTGTGCCTGGAGGCGGCCGTATAGCACGATCCCCGCCGGCTGCGCCTTGGGCATTTTGTCCGACAGACCCGCGCCAAGCGCGGAAGTCGGATTATTCCCAACGGTGGCGCCTGATAGCGACGGCCGGCAAGCCAGATTTATTTTTCGAGCAGGGAGTTCGGCAGCTTGAAGTGCTGATGCTCGTTCGGGTGTGGGTCGAACAGCTTTCGGCTCCCCGAGCCGATGCACTTCATGTCGGCGGCGTAGTGTACGGAAATCCGCGCGCCTTCGTAGAGTTCGCGTGCGTGGCCGTACACGTGGCGGCGGCCGGCTTTATCGACGTGGAGGCGGACCATCTGCTGGCACATCGGACATTGCGTCACCAGAGGGTGAAGCCGCCGTCCCCCCACGAGCTTGATGAGCTCAATGACCCATACCGATAACTGCCGCACTTTACCCTCCTCAGCACATCGCAACGTATAGCATACCTCTGTGTCTAAAAATTGATGAACGGCTGTTTTCCCAGATAAACACTTTGCCCCGGATGATGATGCCTGCGCCTGCCACCCGTTGCTGTTCAAGGGATGCGACACGGAGGTGGTCCATAGTCGTCTCCCGCAGGCGGAAGGTGGCAGGGGGGAACCAAAGTGCGCGCTAGTTCTGTGTGGTCTAGGTCTTCCAGCACACGTTTCATGTGTGGGATCAGTTCTTTTATGAGGCCCATCCGCGCATCGACTTGTGTGTTGCGCATGGCGGCCTCTGCTTCGGCCTCTGCGGCTTCTTGTTGTGCGAGCTTGGCGGCCGTTTCATCTTCTGTGGCCTTGCGGTCTCTTGCGTCTGCTTCCTTCATTTTTGCATCTGCTTCCGCCATTTTTGCGGTCGCCTCGGCCATAAGATTTTCAGCTTGTTGTTTTTTGGCCAGGGCATTCTTCATCTCGTTCTCTGCTTCTCCCATCCTCGTTTTAGCGTCGCCCATAAGTTTGTCCGCCCCGTCCTTTTCGTCGTGGGCTTGCTTTAGCAGGGCGTCCGCCTCGGTATTTTTTCGAGTGGCCTCGCCCATGAGTCTGTCGGCTTCTTGCTTTTGGTCTTGGGCTTTCTTCATCAAGTCCTCCGCATCCTTAACTTTTTGGTTAGCTTCGCCCAGAAGTTTGGCCGCCTCCTGCTTGTCGTCGTCTGCCTTCTTCTCAGCATCCGCAGCCGCCTGCATCCTCTTGTTCGCCTCGTCCATCAAACGTGCAGCCTGTACGCGGCTATCCTCGGCTTCCTTCATCTTCTCGTCAGCGATACGGGTTTCTTCGGCGAGTTTGGCTTCGGCATCCTTGACCTTCAGCATTCTCGCGTCGGCCTCCTTCGTCTTTGTGTCGGCGTCTGCCTCCGCTGCCTCAGCCTTCTGAATCCTTGCGTCCGCGGCCTGCTTCGCGCTCGCGGCCCGCGCCTCGGTGTCTTCAGCCTCCTGAATTCTGGCCTCCGCCTCCTGAATTTTTGCGTCGGCCTCTGCCTCGGCCGCCAAGGCCCTCCCAATCCTTTCCTCGGTTTCGCTTTTGATTTCGTCGGCTTTCCTTGTCGCTATCGCGGCGCGATAGGAGTTGCCGGTGTCGTGCGACCGGCAGCACCAGGCGACGCCCCAATACCGGGATCGCCAATGCCGGTGGCCGCACCAACTGGAGCAGTGGCTTGCGGCCGCCCAATGATGGCCGTGTCCTCTGTGCCTTGCGGCTTGCGCGTCGTCTTGGAAAAGCGTGACGAAGGCAATGACCGCAAGCGCCAAAAGCGCTCGCATAACAATGGCGCCAGGCCTGGTCAGGGCATTCCAACATTTACCAGCGCGCTCACTTGTCCCCGACCTCGCTAGGTCACTGCCAACGCAACGCGGACTCATTGGATTGCTCCTTGCGGTGCGGTCCACAGGCGGAACACGCGTGCGGACACGCGATGGGAATGCGATGCGAACGCTGAACGCGCGCGACCGCGAAGAGTTAGGCCGAGAGTTGAGAGTTAGAAGTTGCGCCCAAAAGTCGAAGTGTGATGCCCGCCGCCGGCACGCTTGCCGCCCATATCCCCCACGCGAATTTCGGCACGTCCGCGCCTCAAGAGCGGCTCGTTCGAAATTAGCCCCCGTGCACTGGGCCGTGAAGGGTCGGCGGGCGCACTTTAATATTAGCATGCGCGCTTGGCCGGGATCAGCCGCGAAAAGTTAGAGCCTCACCGGTCCGTCCATCGTCACCTGCGCGGGTG
Source organism: Xanthobacteraceae bacterium (assembly GCA_049584975.1). GTDB lineage: Bacteria > Pseudomonadota > Alphaproteobacteria > Rhizobiales > Xanthobacteraceae > BOG-931. The sequence goes on from JBAUYV010000273.1 coordinate 7,803, forward strand.
CGAGGGCTTGCGCCAGACCTGGAAGCTGGGAGCGGTCGCAGAATGCAGGGATTACAGTCTTCGCTTTGATGTCTTGCACCAGCGCAGCGACGTCGGCGAGTCGCGGGTGCACGTTCCAGCGCAAAAACTGGGCGCGGCCACTCTTGATGAGGCGGTCGGCGGGCGTGTCCGGCGCCCGGTAACCGGTGAAGACGAATGCGGGCTCGGTGAGGTGAGCCCATTGCTCGAGGAGCTGTTTGGTGGCGCCGGAGGTGCCGTCAGCGGACGCGGCAAGCATCACGCCGCGTGCGGTTTCAATCGGCTTTACCGTCACCGCGAGCGCCTTCATGTCGTCATCGACGTTGCCGCGCACCGAAGCCGTGTCAGTCGTACACAGTTGCCGTAACGCCCGGTCCATGGCGTCGTCAACGTAAATGTCGGTGCGGCCATAGCGAAGAAATTCGAGCGCGATTTCCGGGCCGCGGCCGTTGGCCGGCACCGGCAGCAGCAGCGGGCCGTGCTCGGCGAACGGCTCCAGCGCGCTCCAGCATTCTCCGATCGACTTGTCATAGTTGCCGTAGGAGCAATCGATGAGCGCGACGGAAGCGGTTTTTGCCGGCGGGTCGTAGGCGTAAAGGATGGATTCAGTCGACCAGTCGCCGGTGTAGAGAAATCCGCCGCCGATGGCGAAGTGCAGCCAGATTCCGCCCGGCGCGTGACCGTTGCGGCCGGTGGTCACTTCGATGCCGAGCACCTCGCCCCTGCCGCTGACTGGCAGCGGCCGTACCGCCAGATTCTTCGGCAATCCGCGCGCCACGATCTCGGTGGCGTAAACCGGCGGATTACCAAGTTTGTCGAGGAGCGGCAGGCCGCCGAGATGATCCTTGTGGCCGTGGCTGAGGACGAGCGCGTCCAGCGGCCCCACTCCTTCGACATCGGGCAAGAAACTTGGCGGCGGCCCTTCGCCCAGATCGAGCATGAGGCGTTTGCCGGCCGTTTCGATGACAAAGCAGGCCGGGCCTTTGGCGCTGACGCCGGAAATGAGCCGCAGTGTGTCCGGTCCCGTGCTCACCGCATTTCGCTTTCCTGTTCGGCGGCGGTGCTGGACCGCGCGCCCAACATTGACAAGCGCAAGGCGCGTCCTTAATCAACCGGACAATAAGGAATATTCCCATGAAGGTCCGTAACTCATTGAAATCGCTGCGCGGCCGCCACCGCGACAACCGCATCGTGCGCCGCAAGGGCCGCGTCTACGTCATCAATAAGACGCAGCGGCGCTTCAAGGCCCGGCAGGGCTAAAGGCGCTATTCGGCGAGGCTTTTCCGTCTTTGCGAGCCAGGGGACCTGCGGAAGTCCGCGGTCCGATGATGCGGTCGAGGGTCGGAAGCCGGTTTTGCCCAATTGCGCCGTAATGTTCACGTCTCTTTGAGAAGTTTTCGGGCTTGTTGCCGGGAGAGAGGTGAATAAACTTGATGCCCATGGTCGCAGGATTCCGCGTTCGACTACTGCCAGCCGCCCTGGCGCTTGCTGTCGGGGCCTGTTTTGTCCTGTCCGCTGCAGCGCAAGAACCAGGCACGCGCGGCGGTCCCGATTGGGCGCAGCCGCCCAGCGATCTCCCCAAGGTGGAACACGACGACCCGACCAACAACCTCGACACGCTGTTCTCCGCGCTGAAGATCGCGCCCGACGAGGCCAGTTCCAAAGCAATCGAGGAGCGCATCTGGGCGCTGTGGCTAATCTCCGGCAGTGACACCTGTAATCTGCTCATGGCCCGTGCCAAGGCCGCGACCGACGCCAAAGATTACGATCTGGCGCTGAAGCTTCTCGACGCCATTGTTGAGATCAAGCCCGATTACGTCGAAGGCTGGAACCGGCGCGCCACCATCTATTACCTGAAAGACGATTACGCGCACGCGATCGCCGACATCGGCGAAGTGCTGGCGCGAGAGCCGCGCCATTTCGGGGCGCTGTCCGGCCTGGGACAGATGCTGCAGGAAATCGGCGACGACAAAGACGCGCTCGAAGCCTATCGCAAGGCGCTCGTCATCGATCCGCACCTCGAGCACATTCCCGATGTTGTCAAGACGCTGACCGACAAAGTCGAGGGGCGCGACATCTGATTGCCTCGCAATCAGACAACGCAATCATTCGCCTGCGCGGTCGTCGCCCACGAACGCAATGCGCATCATGTTGGTGGCGCCGGGTGTGCCGAGCGGAACGCCGGCGACGATGATGATGCGCTGGCTGGCTTTGGCGAAACCTTCCTTGAAGGCAAGCCGGCAGGCACGCTCAACCATGTCGTCCTGATCGTGCGCGTCCTCGGCGATTACGGTGTGGATGCCCCAGACGACGGACAATTTGCGTCCGGCGGCGACGATCGGCGAGATGGCAATGATCGGACATTGCGGCCGCTCGCGCGCGACGCGCAAGCCGGTCGAGCCCGATGATGTCCAGCAGACAATGGCGGAGAGGTCGAGCGTTTCGGCTACCTGCCGTGCCGCCGCAGCAATGGCGTCGGCGCCCGTCGCCTCAGGCTCGGTGTGCAAAACGTGCAGTGCCGGCAGGTAAATAGTGTCTTTTTCGACTTGTTCGGCGATCCGGTTCATGGTCGCCACCGCCTCGACCGGATATTGGCCTGCCGCTGATTCCGCCGAGAGCATGATGGCGTCGGCGCCGTCGAAGATGGCGGTGGCAACGTCGGAGACTTCAGCGCGCGTCGGCACTGGGCTCGCGATCATGGATTCCAGCATCTGCGTGGCGACGATCACGGGCTTGCCGGCGCGGCGGCAGGCCCGCGTCATGTACTTCTGCACGCCGGGCACTCGTTCCAGCGGCATTTCCACGCCGAGATCGCCGCGCGCCACCATGAGCCCATCGGCGAGATCGAGGATGTCGTCGAGGCGGGTCACGGCTTGCGGCTTCTCGATCTTGGCCATTACGGCCGCGCGTCCGCGGGTAATTTTCTTTGCCTCGGCCACGTCCTCCGGACGCTGGATGAACGACAGCGCCACCCAATCGGTCCCGGCATCGAGGGCGGCTTCGAGGTCGGCGATGTCTTTTGCCGCAAGGGCGGCCAGCGGAATGACGGTGTCGGGCAGGCTGACGCCTTTGCGGTTGGACATTTTGCCGCCGACTTCGACGCGCGCCACAATGCGCTGCGGGCTCGTTTCGATCGCTTGCAATCGCAACTTGCCGTCGTCGATCAGCAACGTGTCGCCCGGCTTGATGGCGGCGAAGATTTCCGCATGCGGCAGGTTCACCCGCGTTGCGTCGCCCGGTGCGGGGTCGGTGTCGAAGACGAAGTCCTGACCTTTGTCGATCTCGGCTGCGTCGTTCTTGAATGCGCCGAGCCGCAGCTTCGGCCCCTGCAGATCAACCAAGATGCCGATCGGCCGGCTATGCTCTGTCTCCACGCTACGGATCGAAGCGACCAGCTCACGCATCCGGTCGTGGCTGGTGTGGCTCATGTTGATGCGGAAGACGTCTGCTCCGGCCTGGAACAGCCGATTAATTGTCGTGCGGTCGCTCGACGCCGGCCCCAGCGTCGCGACGACCTTAGTCCGCCGCTGTCGCCTCATTTTTTGGTTCCGGCTGGCGCCCCTGGCGTCGGTACAGCGCTGGCTGGCGGTAGCGCGCTCAGCGGATTGCCGACGGTTTTGGCCTGCTGCCGTTCGCCCGATTCCGTCAATTGGACAGTCCAGGATTTCTGCTCGCCGGTGTCCACTTCGAAAAAGCCGGTGCGGTCGAAACCATGTGCCAGGCAATCGCTGGTGCCGCGGATCGTAAACTCCCTGTCGCGCGTGCACATAAAGGCCTGACCCAGCCATTCGCCGCCGCGATCATAGTCGATGGCGTAGACATAATAGAAACGCGCGACAAGATCGCCCTTGAGGATGGTCTCGCAAGTCCGTGACGGCAGATTCCACCAGCCTTCGGTGGTCCAGCTGTCGGCGTCCTTGTAACCGATGGCGACGCCCACGCGGCTGCCGGTGTTGTTGCAGAGGCGGAAGTCAGCCTCGGCCGGGCCGGCCGATGCGGCCAGCACCAGTAACGCGACGGCGCTCAGTAGCAGCGTAGTCGCCGTCAATCTGGAAAGGGTCCCCTGCCTCATTACTGGTCAGCTTCCACGTCAACTAGATGGCCTGTCAACGGTGATGGCGCGGAAGTCGGTCACGTTCGTGAACGTGGGGCCGGGCCTGAACAGATCGCCGATACCATTGAAAAACCCCGTGGAATCGTTGTCCGCGAGAAACGCGGCGGGATCGAGGCCGGCGGCCTGGGCGCGACCGATCGTCGTCTCGTCGACGAAGGCGCCGGCGGGATCGTCTGGGCGCCCGCGGCCGCCATCGGTTCCATCGGTGTCAGCCGCCAGGGCCGCAATGCCCTTGGCCCCATCGAGATGGACGGCGAGCGAAAGCGCATATTCCTGGTTGGGCCCGCCCTGGCCCTGGCCCCGTAGCGTAACCGTCAGTTCGCCGCCCGAAAGGATGGCCACGCGGCGGCCCTGCGCCGCCAGGTCGCGTGCAAGCCCGGCATGCGCGGCGGCGACCTCGCGTGCTTCGCCCTGCAGGCGGTCGCCCAGGACCAGGCTTTCGTACCCGGCCGCCTCTACGCGTGCCTGCGCTGCGCGCAGCGCGTCAGCCGGCCGCGCGACGATCTTGTATTTGGTCCCGGCAAAGAATGCCGCGCCCGGCTTCGGCGATTCGTTGGCCGGATCGGCGAGCGCGCGCGTGACGGCTTCCGGCACCTTGAGCCGGTATTTGCTGACGATCGCGCGCGCATCGGCAAGCGTCGTCGGATCGGGCACCGTCGGCCCGGAACCGATAACCGCGGGATCGTCACCAGGCACGTCGGAAATCGCGAGCGTCACCACGCCTGCGGGCTGTGCGCGGTGGGCGAGCCGTCCGCCTTTAATGCGCGAGAGATGTTTGCGGACGGTGTTGATCTCGCCGATGTTGGCGCCGCTGCGCAACAGAGCACGCGTTATCGCCTGCTTCTCCGCCAGCGTCAGATTTTTGGCCGGAGCAATCCAGTTGGCCGAAGCGCCGCCGGAGAGGAGCACTACGACAAGATCGTGCTCACTGGCCGCTTCGGCTAACGCCAGCGCGCGTTCGGTACCCTTTACTCCCGCTTCGTCGGGCACCGGGTGGCCGGCCTCAATGATGGGAATCCGCCGGGTCGGCCGGCCGTAGCCGTGACGCGTCACCGCCACTCCGGCGAGCCGGTCCGCAGCGATGTTCCGCTCGGTCATCAGCGCCAGGTAATGCTGTTCGGCCACCTCAGTCATCGACCCGGCGGCTTTGCCGGCGGCGAGAATGATCAGCCGTTCGCTGGATGGAAACTCCGGCAGGTTTGGGGGCAGGCACTGCGAGGGGTGGGCCGTGGCGACCGCAGTCCGAAACAGCGATTCGAGCAGGTCGCGCGCCGGCGTAGCCATAAGGTCCCGGGTTTCGGACTATGGAAAGACGAGGCTTGTGTCTCTATCTTGGTTTAACAAATAGGACGCGGAGAAGACCATGGCCACCGACGAAAAGACCCGCACTGAGCTTGAGGCCGCCGTATATCGCCGCCTGGTCGAGCACCTGCGCTCACGCACGGACGTGCAGAACATCGATCTCATGAATCTGGCCGGCTTTTGCCGCAACTGCCTCTCCAATTGGATGAAGGATGCGGCCGACGCCAAGGGCGTGCCAATGAGCAAGGAAGAAAGCCGCGAAGTCGTCTACGGCATGCCGTACGACGAGTGGCGCGGCAAATACCAGAAGGAAGCGTCCGCGCAGCAGAAGGCGGCGTTCGACAAGGCACAATCAAGCCAGAAACATTGAGTTCCAGGCTCTTTCGAATTCATCCTGTGCGTTCGTGTGGATGAGGGCAGTCGCGTCTTGACGTAAAGCGTGGCGCCTTCGAAAGGTCAGCGCTTCCGTCATTGCGAGGAGTGCCCGATGGCCAACGCTTCTGTCAAAGACGACCAGCCCGCCCGCCGCTTTGCCAAGGAGCAGCTCAAGGCGTTTGTCGAACGCGTTGAGCGGCTCGAAGAGGAAAAGAAAACGATCGCCGACGACATTCGTGACGTCTATGGCGAAGCCAAGGTCAATGGTTACGACGTCAAAGCTTTGCGATCGGTGGTTCGGCTACGTAAGATAGACATCAACGAGCGCAGGGAGCAGGAGGCCATTCTGGATACCTACCTGCATGCGCTCGGCATGGCGTCGTGAGCGGATCAGTGCAGCGATGCGGTAGTGCGCGTCTGGTAGGTCACGGTCGACACGAAGACGATTGCGCTGCCGCTGAAGTGATCGTCCGTCAGGCCTGGATTCGGCTCCGCCCCAAACGTCATCATCACCGAGTTTTTCGGCTTTTCCACCAACGCCGCCAAGGACCGGAAGTCCTGCGCGCCGAGCATGAGGGTGGTGAGGTAGCGGCCTACGCTTGGTGACAGCACGATCGCGCGTAGCCACGGATTGTCGGACTCCGTGCTGCTGGGGGCCGCTGCCGCGGAAAGCGGCGGAGGCGCCGCCAGGATCGTGGAAGCATCCTGATCAGCGCTGCGTTTCATTGCGATCGTGGTCCAGGCTGGCGGTACCGGTAGGCGTGTTTGAACCTTTTCCGGCTGAGCCACATTTATGGGTTGGCTCGCCACGCCGGCTGCGGGTGGAGGGGGAAAGATCGGCGCCTCCTGCCCGGGCTGCGCCGCATAGGCGAGCGCGAGATCGGGCGGAACGCGATCCCGCGCCGCGCCGACGAATGCCTTAAGCGCGCTGGCAATGTCGGGGACGGCGCTCGCGGTCTCCTTGCCGCGAGTCGTGCTAGCGCTCGCCTGAATCGCTGGTTGGGCCGCTGTCTGGCCGTCAGGCAGGCCTTCCCAATAGCCGCGCGCGACGATGATCTGGTTCGGCGTCGAGGCGGCAACGCGTTGCGGTGCTGTGCCGGCGGCTGTCTCCACCAAGGAGGCGGTGTGGTAGATTACCGGCTTGTCCGCCGCTTCTCTCTTACGCTCCGCTACGCGCTCAAGCGCGGCTGCCAGCGCGTTCGCCGGCGGCGTGGTTGCTTGCGAGGCGACTGTTTCGGTGGCTGCCGTGTCGTCGGCGTCCTCGTCCGGATCCTCTTCCGTCTTGGCGAAGAGTTTGGCCAGGGACTTTACGCCCTGATGCTCGTTGCGCGCCATCTCGATCGCGGCCGGCAGGTCTTTGCCGTGCTTTCTGATATCGGCAAGCGCCAGTTCGTAGCCCGGTAGAGGCCGCCCGTCGCTTGGAATGTACGCAGTGCGTCCGTCCGGGAATACGCGCAGGAGTTCGTTGCGCGCCATGCGCGGCCACATGCGCACGCCGCCTGTGTCCATGTGCACGAATGGCGATCCAGAACTCGGATAAAAGCCAACGCCGCCTCGCTGCAGCCGCAAGCCGATGACGCGAAGTTCTTCAAGCCGTACGCCGGGAACGTAGAAATCCATGGCGTGGCCGAGCATGTGCTGGCTGAAACGCGCTACGCCATTGCTGCGGCGGCGGAGCATCGCGTTGGTTTCGGGTGAGCGGTAGCCACAAACGACCCAGATCGGTTGCTTCGATCCGGTCTCGCGCTGGACTTCCCACACCAGATCGATCAGCTGCGGATCCATGCGGATGACTTTGTTGCGCCGCCAATCACGCAGGAACCAGTTGAGCTTATCGAGTGCCGCTTCGTCGTATCGGCCGTCGCGCTTGTAGGTGATTGTGACGTCTTCGTTGGTATGAACGTGATGCAGGGAAATCGTTCGCGTCTCGCCCTCGGCGACCGCGTTTTGCAATGCCTTCGAACCGAAAAAGAAAATCAGCAAAGCGAGCGCGCACGAATAGCCGGCGCCTGCGGCCGAGATTCGACAAGTGTTCGGGCGCACGTGACCGAAGGGCACTGGCGAACTCGCGTTCAAACGGCCAGCGCCACGCCCCTCCGCGACGCGGCGGTGCGTAACGCTAACGCATTGCTAATTTGGGCAAAGGGTAAATGCGGGCTTACCGCCACCCCCAACCCCCGTCCCCATAAGGGCTAACGGCGCAGTGTGGCGAAAAATGGCCATTTTCCCAACCTCTTAGCGCCGTCGAGGCCGGCGCCGAGAGGCTGAGTAAATATGGTTAACCCTCTGAGCTTACTGAAAATTTACCGTGTTACTGGGACACGGTGCCCTGCGCCCGGGAGACCTTACGACGAGTGGCCGGCCTCTGTGGAGGCGACTGCGGTGCGGAGAAGCTGCCGAATAGACGGGAGAAGAAGCCCCCGCCACTGTCGCTGGAAGCACCCCCGCGCGATCCACCGCCCCAGAACGACGGACTGTCGGGCACCGCCAGAACCTGACGGTGACTGGCGTCGATATGATGCTCGACGGGGATGTCCGCGATCTTGCGCTCCGGCCCATTCATGATCGCGAGCAATTCTTTGTCCCGGCCATAGATGTCATCGCGCAGTTGCAGCTTGCCGTCGTCGTCGATAAAGGCGGTCTGATAGGTGACGTTGATCGGAATGAAGGTCGGGAAGTCGATGTTGATCTCGTTCGACCCGAACATCTTCTTGATGCGTTCCTCGGTATAGCCGTCGTTCGGACGCACCAACGACAACAGAACCTCGGCGTATTTCGCCGGGTCCTGCGTGCGCATGCAGCCGTGACTGAACGCGCGCCGGGCGTAGGCGAACATGTATTTGTCCGGCGTGTCGTGCTGATACACCAGGAATTTGTTGGGGAAGTTGAAGCGCAGGCGCCCCTCCGCGTTCGCGTCGCCGGGAGGCTGGTAAATGCCGATGACCTTTCCCGACGTGTCGCGCTCGACAACGAGGCCCATGCGCTGCAGCACCGTGGGGTCCTGCGCCATCGCCGGCAGGTACTCTCTGTTGATGATCGACGGCGGCACGTGCCAGGTTGGATTGACGGTGATGAATTTCATCATCGTGGTGATGATCGGGGTCGGCAAATCGGTCTTGCCGATGACGATCCTCGTCTTCCAGACCCGCTTGCCTTTGTTAAATACGCTTGCCGTGAAATCGGGAAGATTGATCATCACGTAGAACTTGCCGAGATCATGCGGAATCCAGCGCCAGCGCTCCATGTTGGCGAGGATGATGTCGGTCACGTGCGTGGGGCGCGGGCCGTTCAGCGCATCGATAGTGGGCGCTGTCAGCGTGCCGGTGATTTTTAAATCGTGCTCCTTCTGGAAATTCTTCACCGCGTCGGCCAGCGCCTTGTCGTAGGTCGTGCTGTCGCCTGGAACGCCAAGCTTATTGCGGACGGCCGGCACCCGGTCGTCCTGATCGCCGACTTTGAGCACCGGCCCGTTGGGGATCGGCGGCCTGAGGCCGTCGCCGTTGCCGGCGCGGATTTCGGCAAGCTTGGCCTTGAGCGCCAGGTAGCCCGGCGCATGCGGCTCGTAGGAATCGAGCACTGCGGCTACATCCTGCGCTCCCGCCACTGCGGCGAGCACGCTCGCGGGATCGGGCGCCTTGGTGTCGTAGTCGATATTGGCGTCCACGCGCGACCAGGCGATGCGCCCGATCGAGGCATGGCGCGCGTAGGAGACGACCGACATGGTAAGCCGCAATTCCGCTTCGGTCAGCGTTGATGGGTCGGCCGATTTGAAATCCGGCACCGGATAGTCGGCTGGTTCGAGGCCGTCTGCGTCCACATGGCCGAGATATTTGATCGCAGCCTTGGCGCGGTCGTTGGCGTGACCGTCGGTGATCCAAAGCGGGGCGTAGTTGTGGGCCGAATAGGACGCCTCGATCTCCGTACGCTGGGGTTTGCCGCCAAGCAGGTGATCGAATTTGCCGCTGGCAAGCTGGTGCAACTGATCAGTGATTGTCGCATCCACCGTCTCGGTGGGGGGCGCGGCGGCCGCAGGTGGAGTCGCGCCCGCTGCCGGCGCGGGTGTTTCGGCTTGGTCAGGTGGCGGCGTCGTGGAGGCTGCTGCCGGTGCGGGCGTTGCAGGGTCACCTGCCGCCGGCACGGTTGCGCCTGCCTTATCGGCTTGGTCGGCCGCCGCGGGCGTATCCTTCGCCGCATCGGGAGCGCTGACCGCGGCGCCGTTGTCCGGCGAGGCCGTCGATTGCGCGAATGCGCCTCCGCCCGCTGACAACAAGAGCGTGATGGCGGTCGAGACAAGTAAGCCGTGGAGGCGTACGCCGGACATTGCAAATTCTCCTATCACTCCAGCTTCCCCGGGGCTGTGCGAGAGACCGTAACGCCCTCACCCGTGGGGAGAATCGTCCCCAAAAGTGTCATTGCTGCGAACGGAAGCCTAACTTTAACATTACGCGACCCAGCAAAGCATGTCCTGTGCACAGAGCTCAAGCTGTGCGTAAATCACGCAATTTTCCTTGGCTGTCGCTCGGCGGCAACGCCATCCCCATCCCTATCCGTTTCGGCTTGCTCGCTACTCAGCCCGAGCGCTTCAAGCTTGCGATAGAGGGTCGAGCGGCCGATACGCAGCCGCCGCGCGACCTCCGACATCTGTCCCCGGTAGTGTGTAATTGCATACCTGATAAGCTCGGATTCGATTTCCTCGAGGGGCCGCACCTCACCCGCTTCGTCAAGGAGCGCGAGTGCGTCGAGAAGCGCCAAGGATTGCGCAGCGATGAGTCGCTCGGTGGGAGAGGCTCCCGCCACGTCATGCTCGCTCAGGCTGGCTTGTGGCGGCAGGCTAGCTTCCAGCTCCTCATCTTGAATCGGGCCGTAGCTCGACGGCAGGGAGGGAAGTTGGGTCACACCCTGCGTCGGGACTTGCGCGGCGATTTGGGGGAACTCGCCGAGCCCAACACTGTCGCCTTCGGCAAGCACCACGGCGCGAAACATTGTGTTCTCCAACTGGCGGATGTTGCCCGGCCAGGGGAACGCCGTGAGCAGCCGCAAAGCCTCGGGCGTGATGACGCGAATGCGCTTTCCTTCTTCGGCGGAAAAGCGAGCCAGAAAATGCCGGGCCAGAGCCGGGATGTCGCCCGGCCGCTCGCGCAAGGGCGGTACCGTGATGGGAAACACGTGCAGGCGGTAGAACAGATCCTCGCGGAAGCGGCCCGATTTCACGTCGGCGATCAGATCGCGATTGGTGGCGGAGACGATGCGCACATCGACCTTGATCGACTTGCGCGCGCCCACCGGCTCGACCTCACCCTCCTGAATGGCGCGCAGGAGCTTGACTTGCGCCGCTGCCGGCAACTCGCCAACCTCGTCGAGGAACAATGTGCCGCCCGAGGCCTCGGCGAACTTTCCGACATGACGCTCGGTCGCGCCGGTGAACGAGCCCTTCTCGTGGCCGAACAGAATCGACTCCACGAGGTTCTCGGGCATGGCGCCGCAATTGACCGCGACGAACGGTTTTGCCTGCCGTTCACCCGAGCCATGGATCGCGCGTGCGATCAACTCCTTGCCGACGCCGGATTCGCCCGAGACGAGGACCGGAATGGTGGAAGCCGCCGCCTTCTCCGCCATGCGGATGACGGCGTGCATGTTCGCGCTCTTGGTAATGATGTCGGCAAAGCTGAGTGTGCCGGTGCGGCTGTGCTTCATGCGCGCCAGCTCGCCTTCAAGCGCGCTGGTGTTGAGCGCGTTGAGCAAGCTGACTTGCAGGCGTTCGGCGCCGACCGGCTTGACCACGAAGTCCATCGCGCCCGCGCGCATGGCCGCGACCACGTTATCGATGCCGCCGTGCGCGGTCTGCACAATCACCGGCACCTTGATGGCCGCCTCGCGCAATCGCGCCAGCACACCGAGCCCGTCGAGGTTCGGCATGACCAGATCGAGGATCATGCAGTCGATCCGGCCGCCCTCCGGCCCCAACAGCAGCGCCAGCGCGGCATCGCCATTGTCGACCGCGACCGCCTCGTAGTCGAATTTCTGCAGCATGCCCTCAAGCAGTCGGCGCTGCACCGGATCGTCGTCGACAATAAGGATCGCCATCTTCCTGTTCCTCGGCGCTATCTTTTTGTGGGGCGCTGTCCCGTTTCGGGGCAATTTCGCCTGCGGAGGCTTAAGAGCGTATTAAGGGAGCGCGTGCGGCTCTCGCGGGCCGCCTTGCTGCTGGGGACGACCACAATGACGACCAACTCAAGCCGGCGGGATTTGATCCGCGCGCTCGGCGCCACCGCTGTTTGGCCGCTCGCCGGGCCCGCGCTGGCGGCCGAGCCATGGCCGGCGCGTCCGGTCACGGTGCTTTGCCCGTTTGCGGCGGGGACCAGCACCGACACGCTGATGCGATTGGTCACGGCGTCGCTCGGCGCGCGCTTCGGCCAGAATTTCATCGTTGAGAACCGCCCCGGCGCGAACGGCAATATTGCGGCGGGAGCGGCGGCAAGGGCGACGCCTGACGGCTACACGCTGCTGATCGCGACGGTCGGGCCGATCGTCAATAACAAGTTCATGTACAAGAACCTGGATTTCGACCCCGACCGCGCCTTTGCACCGATCGTATTGCTCGCCTATTCGCCGCTCATCATCGTCGGCGGTCCAAAGCTGCCGGTGGCCGATCTGAAAGAGCTTATTGCCTATGCCAAGGAGCATCGCGGACCGCTCGAATGCGGAACCGTCGGCGTCGGCTCGCAGGCGCACATCACGATCCAACTGATCAACAAGCTCGCCGGCATTTTCATCGGCCACGTGCCCTATCGCATCACCTCGCAGGCGCTGCCCGATCTGGTGTCGGGCGATCTGCAGCTTTCGATCCAGTATGTTCCGACTTTCGTGCCGCAAGTGCAGTCGGGAATGCTCAGAGGCCTCGCCATCACTAGCCGCAAACGGTTGCCCGAGCTGCCGGATGTGCCGACGGCGGACGAGTCGGGGTTGCCGGGTTTCGAGGCGAACGGCTGGTCGGCGCTGTTTGCGCCGGCCGGGACGCCGCGCGATATCATCGACAAGGTCAACAAAGCCGTGAATGAGTTTCTCGACGGCGACGCCGGGCGCCAGCAGCTCGCCAAGATCTGGATGACGCCCATGGGTGGCACGCCCGAACAGCTCGCCGACTATCTCAAGAGCGAGAACGCCAAATGGGGGCCGATCATCAAGCAAGCCAATCTCAGCCTGCAGTAGCCAAATCCGAACGTAACCAAGTCCAAAGCCATGCCTGAACGACTGCCAAAAAACACTTGCGACACTCATCTGCACGTCTTTGGTGACGCCAAAGCGTATCCGGCCGCCAATCCGAACGCGCTCTATGCCCCGCCGCAGGATTGCACCTTCGCGGCGATGAAGGCTCTGCACGATGCGATGGGGGTCGACCGCGCGGTGTTCGTGCAGCCCACCATCTACGGCACCGATCATCGGCTGCTGCATGATGTTCTGAAAACCGCGCCGAAGCACAACTATCGCGGCGTCGCCATCGTCGACGACAGTGTCAGCGACACGGAATTGGACAGGCTCAACAGCGTCGGCGTGCGCGGGGCGCGCTTTAATTTCGGCGGCCGGTTCAAATTGGCGCCGAGCCTTGCGGACTTCCGCCGCGGCCTTGATCGCGTGCGCGAGCTTGGCTGGTTCGTCAAAGTGTTCGGCTTCGAGGATGACTTTCTGGTCGTCGCCGAAGAACTACGCAAGATCGATTTCCCCGCGATCATCGATCACATGGGCGGTCCCGACTACCGGCGCGGCACCGGGCAGCCGGCGATCCGCTTGATTCTCGATCTCCTCAAGAACGGCAATTGGTGGATTGGACTTTCGAACGGCGACCTGCGTTCGCACACCGGCTATCCGTGGGACGACGCGGTGGAGTTCGGCCGGCTGCTCTATGAAGCGGCGCCGGACCGCTGCCTGTGGGGCACCGACTGGCCTCACGTCCATCGCTTCATCCGCCCCGACAAGGAGGGCCATTCGGACTATGGCCTCGACCATGAGATGCAGCGTGTTGCGCTGCTCGAACGCTATCTGCCCGACCGCGCCGCGCGCGACCGGGTGCTGGTCGACAACCCGGCGCGTTTTTTCGGGTTTTAACGAGAGAGCATGCCACTGCGAATTGTCATCATCCGCGCAGGCGGATGATCCAGTAGTCGCGAAGTCCGAGGGCTTATTTGAAGGATCGGAGAATACTGGATGGTCCGCCTTCGCGGACCATGACACAAGGAGAATATCCCGCGCGCGGGGCAGGAGGGGCTTTTCACACCCGCGGCGGCAGGTCGGCGAATTTCTTCTCGCCGCGCAACACGGCCTGCAACTCGGCCAGCTCCTCGTCGCGCCGGTGATAGCCGCACGTCTCGATGTAACCGGTGGCGATCTTGAGCCGCTTCTCGGCCTCGCGCTTCAGCTCCGCGATCTGCTCGGCACTAGGTACCGTGGGCTTCGGCGGATTGTCCTTCTCCAGCATGCCATTGAGCGGCGCGAACGCTTCGATGCGCGCGAACGCCATCCGCGCGCGTCCGAGTGCCGTGTCGCACAGATAAAGCTGCATCGGCCCCGGCTCGGCGATCTCCTCGACCTCATCGAGATCGCGCGCCGCACCGTCCCAGCCGCCAATGCTGCGGCGGAACGTGGAGCGGGCGAGGAGCCCGCGGGGAAGATCATCGCCCTGCCCAGAGGCTCGCAGACCGTCGACGGCTTCGTTGAGTCGGGAGTGGGCGGCGCGCGCATTGTCACCCACCGCTGCTGACATTTGGCAAGCGCCCACGGCCGCAAGCGCCAATCCGAGATCTGCACGGGCGACTGTTAGCGTGTCGAGGGCGATGGCGAGCAACCAGTTATTGTGGCGCGCAATCGCGCTTGTCTTGGCGGCCCGGTCGCGCGCGGCGGCGTAATCGCCCTTCGCCAGCAGCAAGTCGCAATACCAATAGCCTTGCATGGCATAGAGCAGCGGATATTCGGGCTGCCGTTCCTTCTGACGCCGCTCGGCGTCGGCGAATCCCCGCGCGGCCGCCTCGCACTGGCCGGCAGCGTGCAGGGCATCGGCAAAGTCTGCGCGGCTCCCCATCATCCAAAATTGATCGTCGCTACGGTCGGCAAGGGCGACGGACTTTTTCGCCGTCCCCACGGCGGCGGCGACCTCGCCGGCGAGCAGCTCGGCTTGGCTGAGGTTCGAGGCGGCATTGGCGGCGCGGTCCCAGGCCCCCGCTTCCTCGTCCATCCGCAGCACCACGCGCGTCGCCGACAGCGCCTCGGCCAACCGCCCCTGCGCGCCAACGTGAAGGCTGCCATCATGAGAACCCAGGACTGGTCCGCCAGCGTCAGCGCGGCCACCGGAGTCGCATAGGGCTTGTCGAAGAACCAGGACATCGCTGCCAGGTCGCTGCCGAGGGCGCCGAGGGTTTGGCTGGCATAGAACTCGAGCGCGCCGCCGGCCAGACGCCGGCAGATGCGGTCAACGTAAATGTTGTCCAGCGCTTCCTGGTGGCGGCCGGCGCGGCAGCCGTGGCCGATGGCCTGGTAGAGCGGCGCGAGTTCTTCGAGCGTCGGCGTGTTGCGTTCCTTGGTCGTGTCGCGCAGGTGCTCGAAGATCCGGCCGTGCGCCGCCTTCCATGCGGACTCGTTCGTCTGTTTGAGCCGATCGCCGAACCACTCGCGCACCAGCGGATGGGCATCGAGCGCATCGGGGGCGGCCGGGTCCCTTGGTAACAGGAGCCGGACCTCACGTAGCCGGGTAACCGCGCGCTGCCATTCGCTGTGGTCGAGACTGACGATTTCGTCGGTCAATTCCTCGATCACAGGCTTGTCGCGCAGCGCATTGAGGCAATCGCCACTTGCGGGCCGATCGAACAGGCCGACCATGTGCATGATCGCGAGCAGCACGGGCTGGCCGGAGAGCCACTCCTTTTCGCAGGATTCCATCACGCGCTTGGCGTGGTCGTGGCGTGGGTTTTCCCGATCGGCGAAGAAGGCGCGGATGTGATCGCGCCGGTGCACGTCGCCGCTTTGCGTCTCCTTGAGGAAACTCGCGAGCAGGCCGAGCGCGAGCGGGTGGCCGCCGAAATCATGGGCCGCGGCTTTCACCTCCTTGTCGGTGCCCCGCACCCCGTTGTCGCGCAGCAACGCTGCGCCGGTCTCATCCGACAGTTTTTCGACATCCACGACCGGCGCAATATTGTCCTGCCATCGGGCAATATCTTTGACCGCGAGCCGGCTGGTCAGCACGATTAGGCCGTGCGTCTGCCCGGGTGGCGTTGACGCAAAGCGCCGCAGCAAAGCGCGCAAGCCGGCGTCCTTCAGTTCGCCCTGCTGCTTGTCGACGCCGTGCTGCAGCGGCTCGACGCCGTCGAGCACGAGCAGCACGCGGCGCTTCGCCAACGCCTCGGCGATCGCCTCGCCCTTGGCGCTGCACTCGTTGCCGTCACTGTAATGCCGAGCTTGTCGAGCGCCCAGTTGAGGAATTCCTCCGCCGCAGTTGCGCGCTCCTTCGAGCCCTGGCTGTAGAACGACCAGCCGAGCACGGCTCCCGCGCCGCGGTAATTGTCCGCCTGTAATCGTGTGAGCCATTCGTTGACCAGAGCCGATTTGCCCGCGCCACCTTCGGCGATGAGAGAGATAATGTTTGTAAGTTTATCTATCCACGCCTCATCAAGCGTGGCCATCTCGGCATCGCGCCCGACGAGCCGCCGGTACGGCGTCTCAGGGAGTCGAGTATAGTCAATGATCGTCGGGGAAGATGTTTCCGAGGCCGGAACAATAGGCATATCGATAGCCGGCCCAGAACTAAGGAATTTGACAATATCGCCGACGATTTCTGCCATTTCCCGATCACGTGGTCCGTCAGGAAGCTCCGAAAGAGCCTTGCCATCCCTTGGTCGACGGTTGATCGCGTCGAGCCACCAGTACCCACCAAGGTGACACGGCTTGACGACTATTGGGCAGAAGCGAACTTGCTTTGCTTGCCAGCGAGGCAGCACACGCGGGACTTCGACATCACGAATAAACTTTGATCCAAGTGAATGACAGGTAACCAACAAGATGAACACGCGGCACGCATCGATGGCTGAATTGATGTCGCCTTTCCAATCGTCACCAATCTGCAGCGCGTTGTCGTCCCAGACCGTCACGGTACCGAGTCCCACGACCGATCCGAGATGAGCGCGTACGTATTCGAGCTCAGCCCGATCCTTATGGCTATAGCTGATGAAAATGACCGACTTTGCCGTGCCGTCCGCCATTGCGGCAATCCTCTGCAACTCACGCGAGAGTGCCTTGCGCGCCCCAGGAGTCAAGGCATGAGAAAGCCATATTGGGCGTAGATACGCGGCTTGGTCGCGCGTTCACCTCGCGCTTCGTTGATTTGAGTTACGCCTGACGATCCCCCACATTTTCGCCGGTGAGGAGCGCGACCCGCATGCCCCGTACCGCAGCCAAGAAGAATGCCGCAAGCGCGGCGAAGCGTCCGGCCAAACGCGCCACGTCGCCGCTCGGTGCTTTGCCCGAGTGGAATCTCGCCGATCTTTATTCCGGGATCGACGATCCGGCGATCAAGCGCGATCTCGATCGCGTCGATGCCGAATGCGTGGCGTTCGAGGGGGCTTATAAGGGCAAGCTCGCCGATATGGCGCGCGCTTCGGTGCCGGGCGCTGCGCTGGCCGAGGCGGTGCGGCGTTATGAAGCGATCGACGATCTCATGGGCCGGCTTGGTTCCTATGCGGGCCTCGTGCATGCCGGCGACACGGTCGATCCGGCGCGAACCAAATTTTACGGCGACGTGCAGGAGCGGTTGACCGCGGCCTCCACGCATCTGTTGTTCTTCACGCTCGAGCTCAACCGCATCGACGATGCGCTGCTGGAAGCCGCGATGGACGATCCGGTGCTTGGTCATTACCGGCCCTGGCTCGAAGACGTACGCCGCTACAAGCCCTACCAGCTTGAAGATCGCGTCGAGCAACTGTTTCACGAGAAGTCGATGACGGCCTATTCGGCCTGGAACCGGCTGTTCGATTCAACCATCGCCACCTTGCGCTTCAAAGTGCAGGGAAAATCGCTCGCCATCGAGCCGACGCTCAATCTTCTTCAGGACCGCGCGGCGGAAAATCGCAAGGCGGCCGCACAGGCGCTGGCGCACACGTTCAAACAAAATGTGCAACAGTTCGCGCTGGTCACCAACACGTTGGCCAAGGACAAGGAAATCTCCGACCGCTGGCGCGGCTTTACCGACGTTGCCGACGCGCGCCATCTGGACAATCGGGTGGAGCGCGAAGTGGTCGATGCGCTGGTCGCGGCGGTGCGCGCCGCCTATCCGCGTCTCTCGCACCGCTATTACGCCTTGAAGGCGAAATGGTTCGGCAAGAAGAAGCTGCCGCACTGGGACCGCAACGCGCCGCTGCCGCAAGTGGCGCAGCGCACGGTCGGCTGGGACGAGGCCAAGGACACGGTGCTCACCGCGTACGGCGCGTTCTCGCCGAAGATGGCGGCCATCGCCGAGCGGTTTTTTGATCGGCGCTGGATCGATGCGCCGGTCCGCCCCGGCAAGGCGCCGGGCGCGTTCGCGCATCCGACCGTGCCGTCCGCGCATCCCTATGTGTTGCTCAATTATCAGGGCAAGCCGCGCGACGTGATGACGCTCGCCCACGAGCTTGGTCACGGCGTGCACCAGGTGCTGGCCGCGCCCAACGGCGCGCTGATGGCGCCGACGCCGCTCACGCTGGCGGAGACCGCGAGCGTATTCGGCGAAATGCTCACTTTCAGGAAGCTCCTGGCCAACACCTCCGGCAAGAAGGAGCGCAAGGCCATGCTTGCCGCCAAGGTGGAGGACATGATCAACACCGTGGTGCGGCAGGTCGCGTTCTACACCTTCGAGCGCGCGATCCACACCGAACGCCGGGATGGCGAATTGACGGCGGCGCGCATCGGCGAGCTATGGCTTTCCGTGCAGAGCGAGAGCCTGGGTCCCGCGATCGAACTGAAGCCCGGCTACGAAACCTTCTGGGCTTACATTCCGCATTTCGTCCACTCGCCGTTCTATGTCTACGCCTATGCCTTTGGCGATTGCCTGGTGAACTCGCTCTACGCCGTCTACGAGCACGCCGCCGAGGGTTTTGCCGACCGTTACCTCGCCATGCTTTCGGCCGGCGGCACCAAGCACTATTCCGAGCTGCTCAAGCCGTTCGGCCTCGACGCCCACGATCCGGCATTTTGGCAGGGCGGGCTGTCGGTCATCGAGCGGATGATTTCGGAGTTGGAAAGCTTGGGATAACAAAGCCTCACTATACGTAAAACAACCGTTGAACACAGGTAGCAAATATGTTATACGCTGTGTAAAACGGAGGATTGGTTTGATGAAACTCGAAGTGAAGCGGATCGGAAACTCCGACGGCCTGATTTTGCCGCGCGAGTTGATGCAGCGCCTCCACATTAAGCGAGGCCAATCGTTTCACGTCACCGAACTAGCGGGCGGCGGACTACAATTGCTGCCGTATGACCCCGATTTCGAGGCAACGATGGACGCTGCCGAGGAGATCATGGATGAGTACCGCGACACCATGGCAACGCTGTCCAAATGAGCCCAGCGGGTCATGGCGCCGCCGCTCAAGTGGTTGACCTACGATCAGGTCATCGCAATCCATAGCCGGCAATTGCGTCGCTTTGGCGGGGCCGCGGGTCTGCGCGACGATGGCCTGCGGCGTTCGGCGATCGAGCGGCCGGTCAACAAGTGGCACTACGAGCAGGCCGAGCTTCCTGAACTTGCCGCAGCTTACGCCTTCGGTCTTGCAAAGAACCACGCTTTCGTCGACGGCAATAAGCGGATTGCATTCATGAGTATGATGGCATTCCTGCGCAAGAACGGTGTGAGATTCGCACCTGAGCAGGCACACGCCACGAAGATCATTCTGTCACTCGCCGCTGGTGAAGTCAGCGAAGAGAGTCTTGCGCGCTGGATCCGTGACAACTGGCCGAAGAAGTAATGGCAAATCGAGAAAATCCCACCGCGAATGCAACCGTCAACCCGTGGGCAGCGCTGTTACTCCGCGGATTGCCCAATGGGCGCGATAATTCAAGAATGAGCCATCATTAGTGAGCCATAATCCTGCTCTTCAACGAAGGCGGCCATGACCGACGAGTCCAAGAAAAAGAACAAACACGACGACGACGCGGAAAAAAACCGCCTCTCCGCCCGTGCGGCGCGTTATGCCCGGGTCGGCGCCAACGTGGGCGGCGTCGCGGCGCGCTATGCCGGCAGGCGGCTTCTCGGCGGAGCGCCGAATCGTGCCGGCGAGGCGTTGGCGCTGTCGTCGGCCCTTGGCCGGCTAAAGGGTCCGCTCATGAAGGTCGCACAATTGATGGCGACCATTCCGGATCTGTTGCCCCCCGAATATGCCACCGAACTGCAGAAGCTGCAGAGCGAAGCTCCGCCGATGGGCTGGGCGTTCGTCAAGCGCCGCATGATGGCGGAGCTGGGCCCCGGTTGGGAAAAGAAATTCGCGAGCTTCGAGCACCAGCCCGCGGCGGCAGCGTCGCTCGGGCAGGTGCATCGCGCACGCTCGCTTGATGGAGCGCTGCTTGCCTGCAAGCTGCAGTATCCCGACATGCAGTCGGCGGTCGAGGCCGATCTACAGCAGCTGCAATGGCTGCTCGCCATCCGCCGGCGGCTCGACGCCGCAATCGATACCAGCGAGGTCGGCAAGGAGATTGGCGCGCGCGTGCGCGAAGAGCTCGATTACCGCCGCGAAGCCAAGCACGTGGCGCTCTATGGCGCGATGCTCGAAGGCGTCGATAGTGTGCGCGTGCCGCACACATGGCCGGCGCTTTCGACCGGCCGGCTGCTCACCCTCGACTGGCTCGAAGGCAGCCGCATGCTGACCCACAAGAACGATCCGCTTGCCGCGCGCAACGCGCTGGCGCGGGCCATGTTCACCGCCTGGTGGTTTCCGTTCAGCCGGTTCGGTGTCATTCACGGCGACCCGCACCTCGGCAACTATTCGGTCTTTGAACGTGACGGCGCTCCTGCCGGCATAAACCTCCTCGACTACGGCTGCGTCCGCATCTTTGCGCCGAAATTCGTGCAGGGCGTCGTCGATCTTTATCACGGTCTCCTTCATGGCAAGGACGATCTCGTCGTGCACGCCTACGAGACCTGGGGTTTCCGCCGGCTTTCCCGCGATCTCATCGACACGCTCAACATCTGGGCGCGGTTCATCTATGCCCCGCTCCTTGACGACCGCGTGCGCACGATTGCCGATGGGGTTGCGCCGGGCGAGTACGGTCGGCGCGAGGCGTTCCGCGTGCATCAGGCGCTTAAGCAGAAAGGCCCGGTGACAGTGCCGCGAGAATTCGTGTTCATGGATCGCGCCGCCATCGGCCTTGGCGCCGTGTTTCTGCATCTGCGCGCTGAGCTCAATTTCTATGAATTGTTCAACGAAGCGATCGAGCGGTTCTCCATCGATCGCGTTGCCAAGCGGCAATCGGAGGCGCTCAAGGCCGTAGGGTTATAGCTTTCGGCCCCGCGACGCAGGCAGACCATCTCTGGCATTTACGCTCGTTGACGGCTCGCGTGGCGGGCGCAATGCTGCCCTCCAACAATCACGGGAGGACAGCATGACCACCTCACGGCGCAATCTCATTCAGGCTCTTGCGGCGGGCAGCGCGGCGCTTGCCACCGCACGGGGCGCTACCCGCGCTTTGGCCCAAGGCGGCCCGGCGTCGGCGCCGCCCGACTTCGGCGCGCCCAGTTCGCAGGAGCACGAGCTGAAAGTTGTCAATGTCGAGCGCCTTGAGGACGAGGCGCGCAAAATCCTCTCGCCCGGGCGCTTTGCCATCATGGGTCCGTGCGGCGACGGCTGGACCTACCGCGAGAACCGGCGCGCGTTCAACGATTTCCCGATCATGCCGCGCCGCCTGCAACACGTCGACGACAAGGACATCGACCTGCGCACGACGCTGCTGGGCCACACATTGCCGATCCCGGTGTTCACTTGCCCGACCGGGGGCCAGGGCAACTTCCACGTCAAGGCCGAGCTACCCAATGCCGCCGGCACCGGCATGGCCGGCTCGTTGTTTGTTGCGTCTGGCGCATCGAACCGGCCCATGGAGGAAATTGCCCAGGCAACCACTGGCCCGAAGTGGTTCCAGATCTATATGAACCGCGACATGGAACTTAACCGCTGGCTAGTGCAGCGCGCCAAGGCGGCCGGTTATTCCGCCATCGTTCTGACCGCGGATGCGCTCGGCCCCGGTCAGAGTGACGACTACATCGCGCTTGGCCGGCCGCGCGATCCGGCGCTCACCGCGGGCAATCACGATCCGGCACTCGGCGGCCACGGTAACTTCAGGGACCAGAAGCGTGACCTCAGCTTCAGCGATATTACGTTCTTGCGCGAAGCATCGGGGTTGCCGGTGCTCGTGAAGGGTGTCGTGCAACCTGACGACATTCGCCAAAGTCTGGCCGAGGGCGCCGCCGGAATCTGGGTGTCCAATCACGGCGGCCGTCAGATGGATGGCGGCCCAGCCTCGATCAGCATGTTGCGCGCGGCGGTCGATGCGGTCGGCGGCCGCGTGCCGGTTGTTTTGGACAGCGGCATCCGGCGCGGCATCGATATTTTCAAGGCGCTGTCGCTGGGAGCGACGGCCGTCGGCATCGGCCGGCCCGCGCTGTGGGGCCTCATCGACGGCGGCGCGCTCGGCGTCAAAAGCGTCTACGCGCAGCTAGCGTTCGAGCTGAAGTCCACCATGCTGATGTCGGGGGTCGCCAAGGTCACGAACCTCAATCGCGATAATCTCGCCAGGGCATGACGTTTTGCGCCCGCCCCAATTCGCCGGCCGGATACCGCCTAGCAGCAACTGCACTCGAGGCCTTCAGCCCAGACCAGCGCGTTCTTCATGAACGCGGGCGGTAGGTCGTCCGCAACCACCTCGGCCAGCGGCTTGAAGACCTTGAAATGGTGGCGGCCCGCGGCGGTCCAGAACACGATATGCGTTTCGACCGGCGGGCAGCCGGGCACCCCACATGCAACTTCCGACACCATGATCGTTTCATCGTCGGTGAGGGCAAAGCGCGCGCGGGTCCAGTCGCGCACGCGATCGAGCGTTGCGCCGTCAGCGCCTCTCCTCAGCGATCGCATCGTGTCGAATGAACTGGGCATCGGGTCTATATATCGTGGTGCAAGTCTCATATTTTAACGGCGAAGAATACGAACAAGGAGTGGCCTTCGGTGGCAGAACAAGTGCTGGCGGCGGTGCGGACCGGACCGAGCAAGACTGAAATCCGCGAATACCCCATGCCGGACATTCCGGAGGACGCCGCGCTGATGAAGATGGAGGTCGGCGGTATCTGCGGCACCGACGTCAAGCTCTACAAGCACCCGCCGAGCAACGCGCCCACGATCATGGGCCATGAGAACATCGGCACCATCGCCAAGGCCGGCCGGGAATTCAGCCGCCGCAAGGGATTCAAGGAAGGCGACCTCGTCTTTGTCGAGCACTACGTCATGTGCGGCAAGTGCGAGTGGTGCCACGCCGGCCAGTACCGGCATTGCGAGAACACCAATTGGCGCACCAATCCGGACGCCATCCGCTATGGCTACACGTCGGCCGAAAAGGCACCGCATCTGTGGGGCGGCTTTGCCCAATACGTCTATCTGCCGTGGAACGCGGTGGTGCACCACGTGCCCAAGGGCGTGTCGGCTGAGCTTGCCGGTCTGGTGACGCCCATGGCCAACGGTGTCGAGTGGTCGCTGTTCGACGGCGGCGTCGGCTACAATTCCACCGTGCTGATCCAGGGCCCGGGCCAGCAGGGGCTGTCGCAGACCGTGATCTGCAAGCAGGCTGGCGCCTCACTCATCATCGTCACCGGCACCTCGAAGGATCGCGCCCGCATCGAAGTCGCCAAAAAGCTTGGCGCCGATTACGTCATCGACGTGCAGAAGGAAGACCCGCTCCAGCGCATCATGGAGATCACCGGCGGCAAAGGGGTTGATGTGGCGCTCGACTGCACCGCCGGCGCCGGTACGATTCCCATCCTCCTCGGCATCGAGGCGCTCAAACGCAAGGGCGGCGTGATCGTGGCACAGGGCGAACTGGCGCAGTTTCCCAACTTCCCGCTGGAGAAATTCACCGTGAAGTTCATCACCATGAAGAGTGCGCGCGGCCACAGCTACAAGGCTTGCGAACTGGCGTTGGCGCAGCTTGCCTCCAAGCGCTTTCCCCTGGAGCTGGTCACCACCCACCGCTTCGGGCTCAAGGACGTCGATCTCGCGATCAAGTCGGTGGGCGGCGAAGGCGTGCCGGATGTGATCCACGCCTCGCTCATGCCGTGGACGTGAGCGCTCCCTGCGCTCGCTTCGACGCAAACAGGAATCCGGAAGGCGTGTGAAACGCTGGGTGCGATGGTTGCCGCATGTCCTACCGGCGCAGGCATGACAGGTCGTTCGCCGGTGTGCTAGCAGGACGCAATGGACTCCATTTTTGTTGCACGCGGGACTGCGGCCGCAATTCCGATCTGGTTCGTCACCGCGCAAACCTATGCGGACGTGCGCAAACACATCGGCGTCGAGGCCAGCGCCTTCGCAGACGCGGCGGGATTCGAGCCCAAATCCGGGCAGCATCTGTTGCTGCCCGGGAAAGCCGGCCTTGGCGGAATCCTGTTCGGCCTGGAAGGGCCAAACGACGTCAAGGATCCGTTCCTCCCGGGTCGTCTGCCGCAGCTTTTGCCGGATGGCGCCTACCGGTTCGCCAACGAACCGCACGACGCGCGCCTTGCGGCGCTTGCGTTCGCTCTCGGTCTCTACCGCTTCACGCGCTATCGCAAGGCCGAAGCGCGAAACATGACTCTCGATCTGCCGCAAAGCCTCGATCGCGACGATCTCCAGCGCATTGTCGAAGGGGTCACGCTCGCACGCGACCTCATCAATACGCCGGCGAACGACTTGGGGCCGGCGCAGCTTGAAGACGCCGCCCGAAAGCTTGCGGCGCGCCACGGCGCTGCCGTCACTGCCATCGTGGGTGACGACCTGCTGGCGCAGAATTTTCCGTTGATCCATGCCGTCGGCCGCGCGGCGGCGGGTGCGCCACGGCTGATCGACATCACTTGGGGTGAAAGCCATCACCCCCGCGTGACACTTGTCGGCAAGGGCGTCTGCTTCGATACCGGAGGTCTCGACATAAAACCGGACTCCGGCATGCTGAACATGAAAAAGGACATGGGCGGCGCGGCGACGGCGCTTGCGCTCGCGCACATGATCATGGCGCGCGGGCTGAAGGTGCGGCTGCGCGTGCTGATCCCTGCGGTCGAGAATTCCATTGCGGGATCGAGTTTTCGCCCGCGCGACATCTACACCTCGCGCAGGGGTATTTCAGTCGAAATCGGCAATACCGACGCGGAAGGCCGGCTCATCCTCGCCGACGCGTTGGCGCTGGCCGATGACGATAAGCCCGAACTGATCGCGGATTTTGCCACGCTGACCGGCGCGGCCCGGGTCGCGTTGGGGCCCGACGTGCCGCCGTTTTTCACCGACGACGATGCGCTTGCCGGCGAACTGATGAAATACGCGGCCGCCGAAAACGATCCGCTCTGGCGATTGCCGCTGTGGCGGCCCTACGAAGCGATGTTGGAATCCAAGGTCGCCGACATCAACAATGTGGGCGGCGGCCAAGGCGGGGCGATCACGGCAGCCTTGTTCATGCGCCGATTCGTCACCGTCAAATCGTGGCTGCACGTCGATCTGTTTGCCTGGACTCCGTCGGCCAAGCCGGGCCGGCCCGAGGGAGGCGAATGTCAAACGGCGCGCGCGCTCTATGCGTTGCTTTCCGCCCGTTACGGCTAGTGTCCGACTTCGGCCCCTGTCACGCCGGCCTGCGAGGACTTCGCGGCAAAGCATCTCGAAGGCCGCGTGTTTTGTTTCGCGCCAACGCATTTCACATGGCGGTTGCCGGCGAGTTGATCGTTGAGGCCATCGCTCGCATCCGCGACACCGGTCGCGAGGTTGCCGGTGCGCGGCGGATTGCGCGTTAGATCTTTCGGTTGTGCGCGTTCCACTCACGCTCGAGGTTGGCGATGAGCGCCGGGCTGAAATGACAGTACGCTTGGTCGCGCGCGTAAGCAGAGAAATATTGGCGAAAGGCGTCGAGCGGCTCCTCGCCGATCCGGATGGCGCGGCGATTTGATGTAGCGCTGACCGCGCCGGAGTTCGTCAGCCCGTCGATTACGCGCTGCAGCGCGCCGTCCATCTCAGCCGGCGTGGCGATCTCGTCGCAGATCAGCCGGCCTTCCGGGCTGTCGCAGACGAGCTTGCGCTCATACTGAATGGCTTGCCGGGCGATGCGGTCGCCGGTGAAGCGCGGCAGGCGCAAATTCGCCGCCCCCGGAATGATGCCTTCCTTGCGCGCCGGCAGGGTCATGAACGCGTCGCTCGCCGCCAGCACATAATCCATGGTCAAGAGGATCTGACAGTGCCCGCCGATGGCAAAGCCGTCGAGCGCCGCGATCCATGGTTTCTCGATGGCGGTGCCGTGCACATCGTCGGGCAGGGCTTCGGGCCGCGCCACGCCGCGGAAAAATTTGTGAACGAATCCGAGGTCGCGCTTGAGGAACCAGACAAACGGAATCTGGCCGCGGTAGAGGTGCGTGAGATTGATGCCGGCGCCGAACAGCCGGCGGCCGCGATATTTCGGATGCTCGACGATGCCGCCGCGCAGGACGGCAACGTCTGTTGCCGGGTCGAGAATGGCGGCATCGACTGCGGTTTCCATGGCGTCGATGGTCGTGTCGTCCTCCGCGTTGAGGAAACGCGGGTTGCTCGCGGTCACGATGGCCGCCTTGCCGCGTCGCTCGACCTGCGCCGGGCCGAGGTCGACCACCCCATCGGCCTCAAGCTTGGGCAACAGCTCCGCGCTCTCGGGCCGCGGCAACAGCATGGCGTGGCAGAGATGGCGGCCGGCTTTCTCACTGGCGAGAACGTGGGAGAGAAAGATGCCCTGATCGATCTCGACGCCGTCCTTGTCCCGCTGCGGCAATTCGGCCTCGGCGGCAACCTGCGCCGCGGTCGGCGTCAGGCCCGGCATGGCGTCGGCCGCGGCAAATACCAAATCCTCTAGCCGCAAAAACCGCGAGCGCTGTTGCGTCAGCTCGTCGTAGAGCGTTTCGCAGTGGGCGGCGAGAAAGAGACCGCGTTTGTCCCGGGTCGCGGCCAGAAGGGATTGCGCCGCATCGGCCTCCGTATTGCTGCGTTGGGGCTTTGGCGGCAGGCGGCGGATCAGCGCGGCGCTTATCTTCCAGAATTGCGCGTATCGCCGCCGGTCGCCGTGATAATCGCCGGTTCCGCTCGGCGCCGCAGCCAGCCATTCGGCGATGGCCTCCTCGCCGATTCCGGCCGCACGCAGGGACTTCGCGGCTGCATCAGATTTTGCCGCCACATCGTTGGCCATAGCGGCAGCCCCTCGAACCGTCTCGTTCACAGTTTTGCTCTCCGATCGATGACGCGTTTGGCTTTGCCCTGGGAGCGCTCGATCGTTCCCGGCTCGAGCACGCGCACTGTCGCTGTAATGCCCACATAAGCCTTGACCAGGTGCTGGGCCTTTTGTGCGAGCGACGAGATTTCCCCGGCGCTCAGTTGGCCGGAAAGCTCCGGGCGCATTTCGACGAGCACTTCCAACTCATCGAGGTTGTGCGGCCGGCGCACTTCCAGCACGTAATGCGGCGCGAGCTGCGGCTCGCGGCCGAGCACCGATTCAATCTGTGAAGGAAACAGATTGACGCCGCGGATGATCAGCATGTCGTCGCTGCGTCCCTTGATCCGCTCGATGCGGCGCATCGGGCGCGTCGCGGCCGGCATGAGGCGCGTCAAATCGCGCGTGCGATAGCGGATCACCGGCATGGCTTCTTTGGTGAGTGAGGTGAGAACGAGTTCGCCCGGCTCGCCGTCGGGCATGACGCGGCCGCTCTCAGGATCGATGATTTCCGGGAAGAAATGATCTTCCCAGATGGTCAGCCCGTCCGGGCTCTCCGCGCATTCCTGGCCGACGCCGGGGCCCATGACTTCCGATAGGCCGTAGAGGTCGAGCGCCTGCAGGCCCATGCGCCGCTCGATTTCCGCGCGCATGCTTTCGGTCCACGGTTCAGCGCCGAAAATGCCGATACGCAGGCTGCAATCGCTCGGCTGAAAACCCTGCCGCTCGAATTCGTCGGCGATGGCCAGCATATAGGAGGGGGTGACCATGATGATGTCGGGGCGAAAATCGACGATGAGCTGAACCTGACGCTCGGTGAAGCCGCCACCGACCGGAATAACGGTGGCGCCCAAATATTCGCCGCCGTAATGGGCGCCCAGGCCACCGGTGAAAAGGCCGTAACAGTAAGCGACGTGAATCTTGTCGGTGGAACGTCCACCTGCGGCGCGGATCGAGCGCGCCATGAGCAAGGACCAAGTATCGATGTCGTTTTGCGTGTAGCCGACGACAGTGGGTTTTCCGGTCGTGCCGCTTGAAGCATGTACGCGCACGATATCGCTCATCGGCACCGCGAACATGCCGAACGGATAGTTCTGCCGCAGGTCGTCCTTGGTGGTGAATGGGAACTTGGCGAGATCCGGCAGCTCTTTCAGGTCGCCGGGATGGACGCCAGCCGCGTCCAGCTTCTTCTTGTAGTGCGGAACGTGCGCGTAAGCCTGTTGCAGCGTCGTCTTCAGGCGCTCAAGCTGCAACGCGTGCAGCGAGTCCCTGGTCGCTTTTTCGATCGGTTCGAGCTGATCCCGGTTGCCCATAAACGCCTGCTGACAAGCCAGACGCGCAATCATAGCGGGCGCAGACGCTAAATTCGATGGCGCCAAAGCCTGCCGCTCACTTGCAGCCGTTCGAGACGAATTCCAGCAGGGGATTGAATTCCGTGGCCGTCAGGTAAGCGGCCCAGGTTCCGCCCGGAAACAGCGGGATGTCGGTGTTGCGGAGTTGCGGCGCCGACGAGGTCACGGCGATCAGAATATTTTTGTTCGGTCCTTCGTCGTCGCTCATCCTCGCGACCCAGGCGCCGCCGCTCATTCCGTGGGTTGCGTCGGTCACCGGTCCCCACTGCACCACGTCGTTCGGCAGGTTGAGGCCCTTGGGCAGCGGGATCTGATTGGCGAAAAATACGATTCCGGGCGCATACTGAATAATGTCGGCGTTGAGGATATCGCCGGGATAGCCGACCCTGGCCGCAGACGTAAACTTGCCTTTCCAGTCGAGGGCGTAATCCATGATCCCAGTTGAACTGGTTCCATCTACCAGGACCATGCCGAAGTCGTGCTCACCAGCCGTATTGAGCGCGGCGGACTGGTCGGAAGCCGACATGGTGTTGTAGTTCGGCGGAAGGTTCCAAAGCGGATTGGTGGCGGCGCACACGGCCTTGAACGTCTGTGAGGCCGAGCCATCCTGATACTGCAGCAGGAAAGTTAGCTTGGAGGGATCGATCGCAGCCAAGGGCAACCCGCTGGTGAGATCAACGAGGCAATGGCCTGCGGTCAGCAATATGTTCTGTTTGATGAATTGCGCCGTGCAGTCCCATCCGTTGGGAGCGTTCTTTGTCGTTGTCGCATTTTTCAGCAAGCCCGCCCATTTGAACGGCGCCACGCTTGGGCTTCCCGTGGTCTGCTCCCAGCTCAGTGTGTTCTTCGCCTGCGCGACGCGGATCCCGTCCTCCCGCGCCATTGGCCGAGGTCGAATGTATCGGTCGGCGGCGCCGACTGCGGGAGCGAGGTGTCCCGACTTGAGCGAAACGCCGGAGGAGTCGGTGCCGTTCGCGCGGATGCCGCGTGCGCCGGCCAGCACCACCGCCAGCGCAACGATAATGTAGACCACACGCATATTTCGCCCCCCGGGGTGGTGTGGAGTCGATCAAACCTTGAGGCCGCTATGACGCCACGCGGCAACGAAGACAATTATAGTACCAGCGGCTGCGGCTCGACGAAAGTCGAGGATTTAAATATAAGACGTTCGGCAACGCGCTAAGCGGCATCGGTCATCGGCTGTGCAACGCCCGAGCGCAAAGGGAGAGGGTACGCGCACATGAAATTAACGGCGCGCAGCATGATTGTGAGCCTCTCGCTTTTTGTCGCCTTGACGATGGCTGTCCTCACGACAGCGTCGCACGCGCAGGCGCCGGGAAAATCTCTCAAGGAGGCAGTGGCCGGTCATTGGCAGCTTGTTTCGGTGACTGCGAACGAAAGAACGCCGTACGGCGCCAGTCCTCACGGTTCGATGTTCCTCGATTCGGCCGGTCACTTTTCGATCATCGTGGTCAGCGACGGTGACGCCAGGAGCGTGGCCTATTTTGGGACCTACACGGTGAGCGAAGCCGACAAGCTGATGAGGCTGCACCTCGAGGACAGCGTTGGTGGCGGCTCGCCGAACGCCGCCGGACGCGATTTGAAAAGGCTGGTCGCCCTGAACGGGGACGAATTGACGATGCAAAATCAAACGCCCGCTGGCACCCCGGGCAACATCAAGCTTACGTGGAAACAGGCGAACTAAAGCAAAGCCGCTATTGAATCGCTATTGCGCCGGCTTGATGCCGAGCGTCTTAGCGAGCGCTGCGAGCTTGTCGCGCTGTTCCTGGATGCTGACGGCAAACTCGGCCGGCCCGCGGATGTCCATGATCGTGCCGAACGAGGCCAGCCGCTCGGAAATGGCGGGATCGGTGGAAACTGCGCGGAAATCCGCCGCGATGCTCTTGCGCAAGCCTTCTGGCATGCCCCGCGGGCCGAACACACCGCCGACGCTTTCGAATGTCAACGCCGGATAGCCGGCTTCTTCGGCGGTCGGAATATTCGGCTCGCCGGGCGCGCGCAGCTTGCTGGTCACGGCCAGAATCTTCAGACGGCCAGCATGGGCCAGGGGTTGCGGGACAGCCAGCGACGACGACAGCACCTGAATGCGTCCCTCCGCGAGGTCGCCCGGCGCCTGCATGATATCGCGGTACGGTACGTGCGCGACCTCCAGTCCCAGATTCTTGAAAAAGCCGAACAGCAGGAAATCTGAAATGCCGCTGGCCGCCGCGGCGTTGAGCTTCCCAGGCTCCGACCGCGCCAGCGCCACGAGCTGAGCGACGGTGTCGACATGCATGGATGCGGGCATCGAGATCGCCAGCACGACGTCGGAAACGCTCACGATCGGGTTGAGGTCGTGATACGGATCGATCGGCAGCGTGTCGTGCTGGTAGGGAAGGACCGTGGAGGCGCCGGCTGGCCCAAACCACAGCGTGTGATCGTCGTTGGCGGCCACAAACGCCTGCATCGAGACAATGCCGTCTCCGCCCGGCCGATTTTCCACCACCACCGGCTTGCCCCACTTGGCCGACAAGCGGTCAGCAAACAGCCGGGCCGTGGTGTCGGAGGCGCTGGCCGCACCGTACGGCAGGATGAAGCGGACGGTGCGCTCCGGGTAGGCCTGTTGCGCCGCCGCGCTAGCCATCAGGTGTAAGCTCGCGGCCATAGCCGCGGCCATGAGTGCCACGAGCCGTGCCATCCAACATCCTCCCTGCCTGGATCGACTTTGGCGGTTAGACTAGCATCTTGGCCTGCCCAAAACATCTCCGCCCGGAGTCAATCGAGGGGGTGGGGGGAGGAAGCAATGAGAAAGAGCACCGATCGCATTATCACCACCCATGCCGGCAGCCTGTCGCGGCCGGCAAATCTCATCGCCTTGAGCAAGTCCATGGCTATCGGCGAAGCCAAAGAAGATGACGCCGCGTACGCGCAAGTTCTGGCCGCGTCTGTCGCCGATGTAGTGAAAAAGCAACGCGCGCTCGGCGTCGACATTCCTGACGACGGTGAGTTCGGCAAACCGGTGGCTGGAAGCTATGATTACGGGGCGTGGTGGAATTACGCCTTCGCGCGCATGTCAGGTTTTTCGCCCGCGGGAAGCCCTGCCACCGCGGCGCACGAAACCCAGCACAAGAAATCAAGCGTCGCCGATCTGGCCCTGACCTCGTTTGCCAATCGCCGCGACTGGCAGAAATTCGGCGAGTTTTATCAGGACCCCGAATCGAGCGGCAGCCTAATGGGCAGTGCGGCTCGCCGGCCGGTAGGCCGCCCCGCCTGTACCGGGCCGCTCAAATACACCGGCCATGCGGCGTTGGCGGCCGACATCGCAAACCTGAAGAAAGCGCTGGCTGCGAGCGGAGCGGAAGAAGGCTTCATGTGCTCGATCGGTCCGGGCAGCTTCGCCCGCGGCGTCGATCTCTACTACAAGACGGAGGAGGAATTCCTGTTTGCATCGGCCGATGCCATGCGTGACGAATACAAGGCGATTGTTGATGCCGGCATCGTGCTGCAGATCGACGATCCGAGCCTGCCGGACAACTGGGACATGATCAATCCGGAGCCGCCGCTTCGGGAATTTAAGAAATTCGAGCAGGTGCGCATGGAGGCGCTTAATCATGCGCTGCGCGGACTGCCCGCGGACCGCATCCGCTTTCACATCTGCTGGGGCAGCTGGCACGGGCCGCACACCACCGACATTCCTCTGGCTGATATCGTCGACCTCGTCTTGAGCGTGAATGCCGGGGCCTATTCGGTGGAAGCGGGCAACGTCCGGCATGAACACGAATGGCGCGTCTGGCAGGACGTTAGGTTACCGGAGGGTAAGCTGCTTGTCCCCGGCGTCGTCAGCCATTCCACCAATATCGTCGAGCACCCGCAGGTCGTTGCCGACCGCATTGTGCGTTACGCCAAAGTTGTCGGCCGGGAGAACGTCATTGCCGGGACCGATTGCGGCCTCGGCGGCCGCATTCACCCGCAAATCGCCTGGGCGAAACTGGAAGCGCTCGCTGAAGGCGCCAGGCTCGCCACCAGGGAACTTTGGAACTAGTGGAGCGGATTTGACATTCGCTAACCACCTAGCCGTGAACTCGTGAAGCGAATGTCAAATCCAAAGCTCCACTAGCACTTATATTTGCTAGTGGTCCTTTGATTCTAACATTCGCATGATAGCCTGCCGAACCCGGATGCGAATGTTAGAATCGGACCACTAGAGGGGCAAAGATACGAAAAATTGAACCTAATGTGCCCAACTTCCGGAAGAATGTGTCATTCCGATTGGTTTAAAATTGCCCGGTCTCTTTTAGGGTGAGAGGCACATGAAGCATCTGACCGCGGCAATCGTCTGCATTTCTGTCCTCTATGGAGTCGATGCGCTGTTCTTTGGTGGCTGGTATTTCAGCAACACGACCAAAGCGATAGAACAAACCTATGCACTCCGGTGGTAGCGCACCCTGAAAGCGCAAACTGGTCGAAAGTCGGCGTCGGCAAGCGGCATTCAGCGCGAAATAAACATCGGCGTCGCGGCCGCAGCGGTGGTGGCGCGGCGCCCGAAATTTGCTTGTAGTGTTCTTGGGGTAAAGTTGGGGAGGCATCATGCGGAATCTGGCGCAGCGTGTGCCCGCAATCGTCGCAGCAGTTCTTCTGCTGCTTGCGGTCGGCGCGAGTGTTGCTCGCGCCCAGACGCCCGAACAATTCTACAAGGGCCGCCAGCTCAGCATGATCGTCTTTACGGGCGCCGGCTCGACCTACGACATCTATGCACGGCTGCTGGTTCGCCATCTCGCCGACCACATTCCCGGCAAGCCCGCGATCATCGTGCAGAACATGCCCGGCGCCGGCGGGCTCAAGGTCGAAGAATATATCTACCGGATCGCGCCCAAGGACGGCACCGTCATGGCGACAGTCGGGCGCGGATTGCCATTCGAGCCTATGCTTGGCGAGAACGAAGGCAATCTCGACCCGCTCAAATTCACCTGGCTCGGCAGCATGAATCGCGACGTCAGTTTGGCGATGTCGTGGTCCACGTCGAGGATCAAGACATTCGAGGACCTGAAGCAGCACGAGCTCCTGGTTCCCGGCACGGGAACCGGGGCGGACTCGGAAATCTTGCCGTTGGCGTTCAACCGGCTCGCCGGCACTCGGTTCAAGATCATCGAGGGTTATCGCGACACCTCGGTTGCGGCGCTTGCCATGGAACGCGGCGAGCTCGACGGCCTTGCCTATTGGTCGTGGACATCCATCATGTCGATTCATCCCGACTGGGTGCGCAACAAAAAGGTCAACCTCTTGTTTCAAACCGGGATCGATCCCATTCCGGAACTGCCCGAGGTGCCGCGCATTCGCAACCTGGTCGCTGATCCGACGGACCGGGCTGCCCTTGCGTTCCTGCTTGCGCGCGAAATCATGGGGCGTCCGTTTTTCGCCCCTCCTGATCTGCCGCCCGACCGCGCTGCCGCGCTACGCTCAGCCTTCGCGGCGACGATGCGCGACTCGGCATTTCTCGAGGACGCCCAGCATGCCAGGCTCGATGTGTCCCTGGTTACGGGGGAGGAGGTTGGCGCGTTGCTCAAGGAAAGCGCTGGTGCACCGAAGAATGTTCTCGATCGGGTCAAACAGGCGCTTCACCGCTAATCTCTAGACTCGTAAGAAATGGAAGGATTGCTGAAGCCCGTATTGCTCGTTTCCCGGATGCTCTGCGGCGTTTTTGCCGTAGCGCGCAGGAAACACCGATAATTATTGACTTTTCACGCGGTCGATTGCGAATCTTCTTGGAGTGAATGTGGCGTCGCTGTTGCGAAGCCTGCCGGGGATTTTCTCAACTCCCGAATTCATCGGCACAAATGCGCGCCGCATACCAATCATTTGACTTTGCGCTGGCGCTCGAATGTCATCGTCTAATCCCGCTCATCGAAGGGACGTCACCGGTGACGGCCGACTGACGGAGTGGGTGCGGTTCATGCGGGCGGGCTTCGTAACCCCGCTCTCGGGCGGCTTGGGCATCGACCTGCCGGCACTATGACCGGCGCGCGAGGTGCATCGCTGTGAGCGCGAATCTAAGCGAAGGTAACGCCTCCGCATCGTGTTTCGCGCGAAGCGCGGCCTGGGCTGAGCCGTGGCATTGATTTGCGCGGCAAGTACCGCGGCGGAGCGCCGAGAGGCGAGCGCGCCCGCAGCGCAGGCAGGCGGCAACGTTTGTCTGCGTGGCGCGCCACCGCGCCCGAAGCACTTTCAGACGGTAACGCCTGAGAGTGTGGCGCGGACATAACTAGACGATGGGCCTGTCGGCGCTCCGCCTCCCCTTTTATTTGGAGGCGAAACTTTCCTTTCGTGCCCCATGCCTCGGATGCCAT
>JBAUYV010000274.1:0-53784 GCA_049584975.1 Xanthobacteraceae bacterium
ACCGATCAGCTGATTCGACTGTCGACGGGAGCGTGCTCTACGCCGCCATCACCTGCTGTCCGCAATCACCGGATTGCTGTCCGCCTTGCGCTGGAATGGGTGTCCGCCTTGCACCGGATTTCGCAGAAAAAGAGCGGGCACTGATTTCCGAGCGAACGAAGGCAGCTTTGAAGGCTGCCAAAGCACGAGGCACGCGGCTCGGCAATCCGAGACTTGCAGAAGCGGCAGCACGGGGCGTGGCGTCGTCCAAAGCGGAGGCTGACCAGTTCGCCGCGAATATCCTCCCGGTCATCCGTGAAATTCAGGCCGGGGGTGCCAAGAGCGCCAATGGCATCGCGTCCGCCCTCAACAGGCGTGGCATATCGACCGCTCGGGGCAAGGAGTGGACGCATGTGCAAGTCGCCGCCGTTCTGTCTCGTGCGTCATGAGGCCGGAGCGGGAGTTTGCAGAGGATAGCCTCCTAGGCAGTCCGCTTCTAACATTGCTCGGGCCTTGAAAGCATCGAGAATGCGGGAATTCCTGTGATGCAGGAAGACGGAACCCTTCCCTAGCGTTATATCTTGTGGAGTCTTATGGGGAGGATTGAAGATGGCGGGGGCCGAACTGATTACGGATGGAATATGGGAAACAGTAACATCTGAGGCCAAAAAGGCGCGAAATCCTGCTTACGTGGCGGTTGCTTATTTCGGCCAAGGTGCCAGCAAGCTTTTGCCATTGCCGCCTCATAGCCGTCTCGTTGTTGATGCAAGCGACCGCACCGTGTCGAGTGGTCAGACTTCTCCCACCGATCTAAAAAAGATGCAGCAACGCGGCACAGTAATCTACAGCGTGCCGAACCTGCATGCAAAAATCTATGCTTTCGACCAGACGGTAATCATCGGTTCTGCAAATGCTTCCAATCATTCCGCACATAATCTCATAGAGGCTGGATTGCGCACTGCTGAACGGGCAGTGATACGAGCCAGCCGGAATTTTGTCCGCAGCATGTGTTTGGTAGAGGTAACGCCAAAGACGTTAGATCGTCTACAGAAAATCTATCGTCCGCCCAAACTCGGAGGTTCCAATAGGCGCTCTCTCACACGCCGCATCACGCCAGAGCTGCCACCTCTGCGACTGATGCAAGTTGAAGTGGAAGATCCTCCCCGCGAGAGCAAACAGACGGAAAAAATTGGAATGCGGGAAGCAAGGCAGAAGAAGCGCCACAGAGATTACATTTGCGATTATTTTTGGACAGATTACAATTCACCACAACGTCGCGGCGAAAAGATAGTTCTAGTCACGGAGGAAAGTGCAAATCATTTCCTTGTAAGCCCGCCAGCCGAAATCATTCACTTGCGGAGATGGGGGCGAGATCGACACCGCATTACGTTTGTTTATGTGGAACATTCAAACATGCGCCGCGTATCATTGGACGCTCTAGCGCGTCGCATTGGTTACGGCGCGAAGAAGAAGCTACATGGTAGCGGATTGGTACGGAACGCGGCTTTCAAGGAAAAGCTATTGGCCGCCTTTGGCGCGTAACCGGCCTTTCTTTGATTGCGCCGGGACGCCCTTTGGCGTGATACTTTTGAGGCGTTTGGGGCTGGTATTCAGCTCGGCTTTGACTGGGGCAAGGAAGCGACGTTGACGCCTCTCGCGGCTAGGCAGTCGATGGCGTAGGTGACTGGGCGCATTCCTTTACGGCACGATCCATTGTAAATCTTGATCCCGGTGCTCTTTATCAGCATAGCTTTCCAGTTGCCTCAATAATCGAGCCAACCTTCGACACGAAAAATAATACCCTTACTTTTCCCGCTATTACTGCATCGCGGGACTTGGACTTCAATAGTGAGTTCGAGTTTCGAAGCTGGCGACTTATTTGTTTAGGACAACAGCCGACCGCTTCAATGAGATTTGGCGCTATGCAACAGGTTACCTATCCAAACTTCCAGTGCCGGATTGAGGGTGCTCGTTAGTGCAGTTGGACAGCGGAAAGCTGATGTTGGACAGCGGCGGCAGCGCCGTCCTCAGTTCCGCGATGTCGGCCACGGTGCCGCGTATGCCGCGTGACGCGGTCTCGGCAGCGGCAACGCGGACGTTCCGCAGCTGCTGGTCGAACACTGGATCGGCAAACCCGATCAACGGCTTCGCAGGCGCGCTTTTTCTGACGATGCCGGGCTCAGCGCTTTCGGGTGGCACCTGCCGAGCTGTAGTTGAGAAACTCGGGTGCCCTAGTCTGTTTAGGCTGCATTTTCTTCGCTCGTTGCCGCTTTGGCGGCATTTTAGGTTTGGCTGTTGGCTCAACCGATCCGTCTGCAAGCGCAGTCAAATATTGACGAAGCGCCGACGCTTTGAGCTGAGGACAGTTCTTATCAAGCTTGGCCACTGACGATCTGATCTGAGCGTCAGGCATCCCATCCACGATCAAATTAAAGGAATCTGCTCCTACTGCTCCGCGAACGTCACGCAGATTCTTTAGATCGGAAGACTTATTCTTGATTTGCTTAATCACCAACACCCGCGCTGCTTTCGCAACCTCTGGCGCAGCGTTTCGGAAAGTGCAAGGGTGCGCGACGATACTCCGCAATACTGCAAAGCCGTCAATATCAAGCACCATTCTATGCTCCCTTTTCCGTTGTCTCATCAGCGAGCTGGGCCAGCAGCGGGATTAGATCGCCCCATTTGTTTGTAAACGTGGGGGAAGAACCCGCCTTACCTAGCGCCTCCGGGATGCGAATCGTCTCCCGTATGACCGTATCAAATGATTCGAAGGATCGCTCGTTCTCCTTCTTCTCCCGTTCCCTCCGTATTTGTTCAACATGCCGCTCATGCTCATTAACGGGCCGCTTTCGCGTGATCAGAACGTGTGGAAGCCTCTTCGGACGCGGCTGTGAACTGCGGTCCGCAAGTTCACCGCGCCATATGTTCCTACAAAACGACTGAAGCCCGTAGGTGGACAGGAAATCCGGAATGGTGGGAACAATGACAAGATCGGCAAGTCGCACGCTCGCTTCGGTAATCGCCGAAAGACCCGGTGCGCAATCTATTAGCACGTATTCCCTCCTGGTGCGCCCCAGTTGTTCTTTCATCATACGAAACAACAACCCTACGATTGCGTCTAGCGAGTACCGTTTCTTTGTTAGCTCAAAAACGATTTCCCGCTCTAGTAAGCGTAGCTCCGAACTCGATGCCAACAGTGAAATCTTTAGGGGGCTGCCGCCGTGAGAAACATCGCTCGCCTGATCGTCGATGCACTCCGCAAAAGTTACCTTGCGTGCGCCCTTCAGAAGGTGATCCTCGATAAAGGCGTCGATTGTTTTTCCTTTTTCGATCAATGACGTTAGTTTATCGTTACCGGCGATGCAGATCGAGGCGTTAGCCTGAGCATCAGCATCAATCACCAAAATAGAATGTCCCTGAGCCGCCAGCGCTTCCGCTAGGGCAACCACTGTTGCAGTTTTGCCCACGCCGCCCTTCATATTCGCGACGGCGATTATCTTTCGAGCCACCGGATACTCTCCGCACATGCGCGGTTTGATTGCATCAAGCTCACGGGTGGGGCGCTATTGCCCACCCGGTCAGAACTATCGAGGCTTCGTCTGGACGTATAGCTGCTTCGGCGCTTCAGCGAAGTATTTGAGCAGGGCGGGGCAGAGCCAGCCTTCCATTTTCAATTGCTCCTCGTAGTACCAGTGGCCACCGCCCTCCGCGCGCCGCCAATCAAGACGATGCTGGTATCCGGGGAACGGCGTGAGCGAAAAGAGCATCGTGAAGCCATGCTCGGCATCAGGAATATCAGCAACGACCCGGTCAATCATGGCGTCAGCGCCCGCAACAAATGGCTCTTGAACCAACCCCACGCGCGGATCGTCAAACACCCACATGCCGTGGTGCTTGTACGGGGCAAGGACATTGATCGCGTTCATTGGAATTGCCGATTTTGCCAAACCGTGAATGAAGCCGATGTTGCTGCCAGCAAAACCAAAACAAACCAAAGGCCAAATTGGCGACGTGGCGTAAGCCAAGGCTCACGCGGCATCGCGCTTAACTCCGTTGCAGCCGGTTTGGGTGCCTTGATTTCCTTCCGATAAGTCTGAATGAGGAAATACAGTCCGACTAGACCGATAACGACGTTTAGCCAGCCGGGAATGTCGCCAAAGCTCATGCCAATTTCTCGCACGAAACTGGACCCAGGCCAATACGGCTTTCGGGCAGCGCGCCGAATTACTCCTCAGGCATTGATGGCACGCTTTGCGGACCGGCATAACTTGCGGAAAGCAGATGCGTACTCGGAGGCGGGTATGCTAGTGGATGCTGAAATAGACCAAGCCAGGGTTGTCGTTCATTTTCAGAAATCACCACATCACCAGGCGCTGGTGGCTTCATGATAAAATAAAAAGCATTGCACGCCTTGGTGTAAAATTCACATTTTGACATGAAGTCTTTCAGGTCTGGCGTTTTAACCACCGGAGCGGCGGGATCATAACCCCATGACTTTGGCGGACGCAGAAAAACTTCCACGGTTTGCTCTCCATTCGCATCAGCGCTGATGTTGCTGATCGCATTCCAATGAACGATTTCGTTTCGCTTGCCAGATATTTCCTTTAATTCCTTGAGCACAGAGTTCCAAAATAGATTGAAACGACCACCAAACTTAACTTTCAGTAGCTCTCCCAAAATCGCGTCACGGGCGGGCGTATTCACAATTCTGAAAAAGATAATTCCACCGATGTCTCGCCTGAGATCGGCGGCCAGGGAAAAAACGTTGCAAAGCGCTTGTTCGAGAGTGGCGTAACTTTGAATGGCCTGTCCTCGAATCGCCCACAATTCATCCTGCGCAGCCTTTCCCATGGCCTTGTCTAAGTTGACTTTGATTGTTGCCATATTGCTTTCTCGCCAGGGCAGTTTGTTGAAAGATGATGGATCGCAAGGACCTAAGACCACACGCCGTCCCTAAGCTGGTGGACCTTTTTGAGGTTGTCATAGTCCCAGATCATACCGGCTGGAGAAGTACCACCTGCCAATGCGGTGAGCGACTTTCTTGCTGGGGGCGTTTTGGTCCCATATTTCTGTAGGGACCATTGGTCTTTGTGAATCCACCGCTGGCCGTAGTCCTTGGGCTTGTCGCGCAGGCGGTACCAATCATCCGCCACGGTCAGGTGAAACTTTTGAAGCTCCCACACGAGGAAATCTGCTGCCTGAAGTGGCGTCAATTCTTTTGCAGTGACGTTCTTTGGCGGCGGGGTCGGTGTCACAGTATCGAACGCATCGCGATGATGACT
Organism: Xanthobacteraceae bacterium; assembly: GCA_049584975.1. GTDB lineage: Bacteria > Pseudomonadota > Alphaproteobacteria > Rhizobiales > Xanthobacteraceae > BOG-931. Next base: position 5,262 of record JBAUYV010000274.1, read on the forward strand.
ATCCCTCTTGGCGTATTGTTTTGCTTTCGCCAATTTTGATGAAACTTTCTCGACGCGATCAAAGACAATTTCCGCCGTACCCTTTGGACCAAGATAAGGGCGCAACCGGCTTGCCAGAGAAAGGGCACACCCGAACGCTGCCAGCGGATACGGCTCCAAACTTAGGTCGTTTTCTGCGTTGAACCGGTCCAGATCGTCGGTGCGCACAACCGAAAAGAACGGCAGCAACGAGTGGCCGTGGATGACCTTGACGATGTCGGCGTGGAACGCGTCCATCTCTGTTTGGTGTTCCTTGGGTGGATGCCACTTGGCATAGACACCGGTCGGACTGCCCATTTCCCGTTTGTGGAAATAGGGCACCCCGTGGCGCGCCAGCATCGTCGCCCATGCTGGCTCGAAAAATTGCCACTGAGTGACGGCCGCCGCGTAACCAGCGACTACCCAAGTTCGCCCGTCTTGGCGCGAATCATCCGCGTAACCCTGCACAACGACCATGATCATTAGCCCAGGCGCTGAGACAGATCGTCGGCATGCCATCTTCGCAAGCTTGATTTGCGAGCGCGACGCTACCAGCGCTTATCCAACTTTTTTCCGTAACACCTCGGTAGAGAATAGATATGCACGGCCAGTCGGCAGGACAACGCAAGCGGCTCGACTTTTAGCGCGTTAGTTGTATCCTTACTTGTAAGGGCTACGAGCCTGGGGACGGAATGGCCCGTCAGCCGGTCCTGGTGCCCGCATCTCATGCCTAGCAAAATTTTCATCAGCTACCGTCGCGAGGATGCCGCCGCCGCTGCGCTTGGCATTAGCCAGTACTTGGAAAACCAGTTTGGCCGTAAGAACGTATTTATTGATGTCGATATGCGCGCGGGAGCGAAATTCCCCACAGTGCTGGCGGAGCGCCTAGCCGAATGCAAAGTCATGCTTGCCCTAATTGGACCGGGGTGGCTCATCGCCCGCGATGAGCAAGGCCGCCGTCGCCTCGATCTTTCCGATGACTGGGTACGACTCGAAATCGCGCATGCTCTCAAACGAAATATCGCGGTCATTCCAGTTCGGGTAAACGGCGCTGATTTGCCTTCGAAGGAAGCGCTACCGGAGGAAATTAAAGGCTTGCTTGACCATCAGGCTGTAACGGTTTCAACGACCGGATTTCGACACGAGATGGTCAGCCTCGCGCGCGACATTCGCGCAATACCTGATACTCGCTCATGGTGGCGCGTCACCGCGCTGGCGGCATGCGCTTTGCTAATAATCGCTGTCGCGGTCGGCCTAACCCAGAAGTTTGGACTCCTCGGACGTGGGCGAAACGCGGAAACGCCGCCGAGCGCAAATCAGGACGCGATCTGGACTAGCAAGCCCGGCGAATGGGTGATGTTTGCGGTTGATAAGAATCCAATCGCCTATTACTATAATCCCAGTTACGTGAAGGTGTTTGGCACCAATGTCGCGTACACAGCGCGCATTCCGATCAAATTAACTAACCCAGCGTCTGGGCCGTCAGAGCAAACGGCCGCATATGACGACGATGAGCTTGTCATAGATTGTAAGAGATCGCTCTGGGCAGAAGCACAAATAACTTTTTACAACAAAGCGGGCGAAGTTATTTCACATTTTCATCGCGCCGATCCTGAAACAATGGACTTGTCGTCGAGTGGCCAACCGATCCCAGCCGGGTCGATTTTGTCCTTAGCGCAACATCTGCTGTGTGACGAGCAACTAAGACGCCCTCTTCTCACGAAACAACAACTTAGTAACAACGCAAAGATGTCGTATCTGACGCCAACGCCCGATGGGGCGGGTGACATTTTCTTCGGTCCCCCAGAGACTGATCAAGATGGGAAACATTTTGAAACGGTGACGGTTATTAAATTTCATGAAAATAGAGGGATAGCGGCTCTGTTCCCCGGGCAAAGCGTTCTCGGTCTACCATCAAGCTTTCGTACTGAGGTGGATCGCGTACAAGGAGATTGCATCAAGAGAAAGTATCAAAACAACAAGACAGAATACTTCGATTTGCAAAACAATTTGGTGAGCGTGACCGCTCCAATCGAACTCAAATGGATTGATATAAATGAAAGCGCGCCATTCGGTCGTTTATTTGATGTTGCGTGCGGCCCCCCTATTAACAGCGTAGCAGGTACGTACGAGGGTACAAACAATGCGAGTTATGGGAATGGAGGACAAGGAGAACAGAGAATCACAATCACCGTAGAGCAAAGCGGGAGTGATGTTACTGTCGCCTTCAAGACTCCAAATGGTGGCGAAGGCAAAGGCAGCGGGAAACTCACTGGCACTGCGGTAAACTCACTTGTCCTGCAAAGTACGGCACGCGATTGTCCAGGGTCTTATGAAGGTTCACTCACGTTCGTCGGTGACACCGTGAACTGGTCTTTCGAAGGGAAGGACTGCGGCGGGCCGATGAAGGGTCATGGCGAAGCAAAACGCAAGGTCTGACCCTTCGCATCGGTTTTCCTTTTTCGGTAATTCCGTTTTTCTTTTTCTGAAATTCGGCGCGAGCGAGCCGATGAAGGCCCATAACGGGTTGCCGCCTTCGGGGGGGTGGCTCGTCTCGGGATAACTGTTCGTTTTACGGTGGCTAGGGTGACCAGCCGCAGGTGTGATTTTGCCATGGCAGGGCTTCGACTTCGAGCAGAACCGTTCGAAAAATGGTCATTATACCAACAGTAGGCAAGGCCCCCAGAGCGCCTGTTCGGTGAAGACACGCTGCTGCGAAGTATGCGTTATTATGGCGCAAACGCCGGAAGCGACCTGACGAGCCATGAACACAAAATATATTGCAATGAGTGGGGAGAGGACCTTGGAATCGCTTCCTATTGATCCAACACTTTTGGAAAGAGCAAACTGGTGGTTTGATATATCTTGGTATGGTCTGTTATGGGCAGGGGGTGCCACTGCTGTTGCGGCCTGCGCGACGGTAACATTTTTGTTCATCCAATTTTGGTCAGGTAATATCCGCGAACGCCAAGCTGATTGGAGAACTTCTGCTCTCGAAGTCCAGACCAAAAGGGCTGAAGCTGACCTAACACGAGCAAAGGCTGATATTGCAGGTGCGGAAGCTCGTGCTGCGGAAGCAAATCAAATTGCTGAGCAAGAACGACTAGCAAGGACGCAACTTGAAGCAAGACTTGCCCCAAGAACAATTTCCGCTGATGAACAAAAGGCGATTAGTAAAAAATTAGAATCATCCCACGGAACTACAACGCAAATATACATTTTTTCGGGAGGCACTGATACCACGCCATTCGCCCATTTGCTGCATACGATACTACAAGCGGCGCAATGGGATGCAGGCCCGGGCCCATGGACGGTGCTGGGGCCAGCGTACGTAAACGGCGTGCTGATCAGTACGATGCGAGGATCAGACGCGACCTCCGAGCAAGCCGCAAATCTTTTGGTGCAGACCCTAAACGAATTTGGAATTGCTGCGGCCAGATATGAAGCCTTCGACGAAAAGCCGCAATGGGCGACCGTTGGACCACCTCCGGCCAACACTATCCCACAAGTAATAATCATGGTGGGCAGTAAGCCACAGTGACGAAGGGCGGCCCAAACTGCGCGCCCGCACATTTCAACCTAACGTCAGAAGTGTGGAGAGGCGGCTATTAGGTCGCTTGTCACGTTTGCGCCACAATATCGGAAGTCTGCCGTTGAGCAGTCTTGCGCGAGGAAAGCCGCCTAAATAAGTAACCCGTGAGGGAAGGGAAAAACTACGGAAAAAATGCTATGAATGGCGAGAAGTTCTCGGCCGACCGCATTGGTCGACGCGGCACGGCTTCTGGTCCGCGAGCTTCTGTCTAGGTGATGATCAGCACAAAGCGATTAAAACGCCTGCTGATCCCGTCGAAAAAGTGCATTTTTTGCGGGCGGCCAACTCTCAGCCGCGAGCATGTTTGGCCCGTCTGGTCCCATGAGTTTGTGCGCAAAGCACCCAAGACTTCCCACACTCGGCGACTTTGGCACCGTCCGTCACTTTTGTCAGCAAACCTAGATCAGATGCATACGACACAGCACCAAGGCGATGTAATTTCGTCTCATTTGAAAGTCGTGTGTAAATTTCATTGCAATAGTGGCTGGATGAGTAGGCTAGAAACGAAGGCATCGCCGATTTTGATTCCCTTGATGACTGGGCGCTACATAAACCTGAATCCATACAATCAAGAGGTGCTCGCTACCTGGATTGCTATGAAAATGCTAGTCGCAGATTTCCTCACCCCCGATGATGTATTTGCCTCTTCGTTAGACCGGTCCCTATTTATGGGGCGGCGCTTGCCACCGGACAACATGACAATTTGGATTGGCAGGTATTTGGGATCAGAGGCAACCAATCTTTATTATCGACACGGTGCCGTCGCGGTTGTGACCCCAATCCGAATCATCCCGCGCAGGCCGCCGCCAGGAACAAAAAAGAATTTACTCTCGCAAACTTTCATCATTGGCGAGCTATTCGCGCATGCCATCAGCACGACCACGGGATTGACGTTTAACGTGCCGCCCAAATTCGCTGAAACGATTCGCCGAATTTGGCCTTATCAACACGCGGTCGCTTGGCCACCCGTCATTGGTATGTCGGATGAAGTCGCCCGCGATGTTGCTACTGGACTGAACAACGTCGGGTTCGGCAGGCCGCTTGCGACTCAATCATCACGCGAATAAGCGGCGAGGCACCGGCTTTAGGGGGTCCAATCCCAAAGGGTGCCCAGCAACACGACCACCGTGGTGCGTCGAGTAGCGGTGGGACAATCTTGAAGATATCCATTAAGATTCAATGGTACGCTTGGCGAAGGTGGGACACGCTAACGCGCTGAAAGCTGGATACAATTTGACGCCGCCCCTGGGCACCAACACGACGCGCCATAGTTGTTCGCCATTCCACATAGCTGAATCAAATCAATTGGTTATCCAAAAATCATCGGTTCGCTGTTCCCCGTGGTGACCTGTGACAGTGCGGGCATGTGCGGGTAGATTTAAGGGTACAATTTTTTACAGATAAAGCGTACCCGCATGTTCCTTTCCGCGCTCGCAATCCAGAATGCGCGCCCCAGGCAGAAACCCTACAAGCTCGCCGACGGCGACGGCCTGCATTTGTTGGTGCAGCCCAACGGCAAGAAGCTCTGGCGCTTGCGCTACAGGTTTGCCGGCAAGGAAAATATGCTCGTGCTTGGCCCGCTTGCCGCTGTGTCACTTGCAAGCGCTCGCTCCAAACGAGAGGCCGCACGCAAACTCCTCGCCGAGGGCGTCGATCCGTCGCACCAGCGCAAGCATGACAAGCGTACCGCCGCCATCGCCGCCCGCAGCACATTCGCGGCGATCGTCGAAGAGCACCTCAAAACCTTGGAGAACAGCGGCGCGTCGCCGGCGACGATAATTAAGAACCGCTGGCTGCTGCAGAAACTTGCAGCGCTGCTGGCCAGGCGGCCGATCGCGCAGATCACGCCGGCCGAGATTCTCGTCATCCTCAAAAGGATCGAGCTGAGCGGCCGACGCGAAACCGCCCGCAGGCTGCGCGGCGCGCTCGGCACCGTGTTTCGTCTCGCCATTGCGACCTTGCGCGCCACCAACGATCCGACGTTCGCCCTCAGAGGAGCGCTCGCCCCGCCCCTTATCGTTCATCGCCCCGCCATTACGGACGAGACCCAGCTGGGCGCCCTTATGCTCTCGATCGACGAGCATGACGGCTGGCCTACGGTGCGGGCTGCTCTGCAACTCGTTGCACTGACGATGACCCGTCCCGGCGAGGTGCGGCATATGCAGCGGTCGGAAATTATTTGGACGAAGGCGATGTGGCGCATTCCCGCGGAGCGCATGAAAATGCGCCAGCCTCACGACGTGCCGCTGTCGCGCCAGGCGCTCGCGGTCCTCCGCGACGTATGGCGGCTCTCAGACGATGACGGTTTGGTTCTTCCCTCGGTCCGCTCGGCCATCAAGCCGCTATCGAATAACGCCATGAATTCGGCGTTACGGCGCATGGGCTACGCGAAGGACGAGATGTGCCCCCACGGCTTCCGCTCGGCCGCCAGCACGATCCTGAACGAACGCCGCTACGATCGCGATGTCATCGAGGCAGCGCTTGCCCATCAGGACGAGAATGACGTGCGGGCCGCCTATAACCGCGCCAAATACTGGCCCCAACGCGTCAAGCTGATGCAGGACTGGGCCGATTTGCTCGATGAATTTCGGCGACTGCCGAGGAAAAACTACGCATCGGCGCCTTAACCAACCGCCCTTTTGGTGCACCACGGTGCACCTTGCACAGCTTGAAATTGCGGCTGATTCGCTCCTACAGTTCAACTGCTGCTAGTGGCTAAACCACATGGAGCGCCGGTGTCTCCCAAAGGAGATATCGATGCAAACCACGGTGAAGTTACCGCTGTATCTCTCTTGGCGACAGTTGAAGGATGTCGTCGGATGGCCTTACGGCAGGACGCACACAGGTCGATTGATGTTTGATCCGGAGTACGCGCACGTTGCATTCCCGGCTTGCCGGAAGCTCGGCACGCACCGGAACAGCCATCCGATCTGGTACACGCCTGCGGTCCTCGACTACTTCAAGCGGCATGGGCTACCCGTTCCGGAGAACGTCGTGTTTTCCTGACGGAAGACCAACGGAGAGCGGGGTGGACACTCCGCTCTCCTCATCTTGCTGGGGGTTGCATGAAGGTCCGCATCGAGAATCAACGAGGTGAACGCAACGAGGAACAGCGCGGCCTTGCTAAAGTGTTCAAAACACCCGGTAAAATAGTTTATTACCAGGTCAGTCTCTATCTCGATCTATCGGAAGAAGAACGCGCCGTCCTCACCCAATACAAATTGTGGGACGTGCCTATTTACAGCGGCTCTCTTCATCTCGGTTCCGACCAGCTAGCGGCTCATCCTGAACTATCACAGGTTCAAGGCCCCATTAAATTCAGTGTTCGAGACTTGGCCAGGGAAGGTGGATTTCATCAAGACTTTCGACACACCGTGGGAAGCTACCAATCTCGTCAGCAAATTAAAAGAAAACGTTCTGCCTCTTTTAAAGGAATACATCTCCCGGTCGCAGCAGTTCGGCACTGGCTCAATCCTCGCTTTTGAACTCTGATGCCACGGAATGATTCGACCGATGTTTTCTTCGGCCTACTGAGGGCGCTGTGGGGTCTGTTCGCCGGCGTCCTGACAATTGTCAGCGAACTATTCGCGTGGATACTCCAGGCAGCCACCGCGTCGATCAGAGAATTCCGCCGAGAGCGCGAAAACCGCGAAGAACTTCAACATCTCTCCGCAAAGCACAACACCGATTCACTTTTCGAATTAAGTACAAGCCTCTTCAACGTTGCTGGCTATCCCTCACTCGACGACTTCATGGAGGCGCTCTATGCGCGCTTCTGTGAAGACATACGAGATGGCCATACTCGCTTCCCCCACTACGAAATCCGATCGGCCCTCATTTCCTGTTGTGGTGACTTCTATATAACCGAAGGCTTGCATCGCGCTCCCCCATCGCCTCCTGCCACAACTGACGAAATCGTGCTCGCCCGCTACCGCGACCAAATGAGCACGCGACTTCGTAAGGCTCAAGAACCGAAGACACTTGAAATCATTGATCGGCTGCTTCGGCAATCGGTCGAGCAGTTTATCGAGCAGTTGCCGCTTATGGCGATTGACACATCCGAAGACGGCGTCAGCAGTGATCCAAAGTCACCCTTGATCGGCCTTTTCGACATACTTCCAGATATTCCGAAAGCGCTGAGCGCTCTCACCCTTCCGCTATTTGCACCCGAAGCACTGCAGCTCGATCTTTTCAAAGACGCCCGCGCACAGCTTGCGAAGAATGCCGACGCGCTAGGGATTGCGGCAGTTGAGGACTACAAGGGCGATCCGAAGGAACTGGCTGAACAATTCCTCAAACACACTCCGTTTGCGCAAATATTGACCTCCCGCTTCCCGTTCATACTGCCGGAGCAGACGCGCTTTGCCGGGCACTGGATCGTCGCTCCGCCCGGCCGCGGCAAGACAACGCTGTTGCACGGGATGATCATTGACGACCTATCGAAGGACGCCGCTCTTGTTGTCATCGACAGCAAGGGAGACCTCATCGATCCGCTCAAAACGCTCGCTTGCTTAAAAGATCGCCTCCTGCTCATCGAGCCAAATCCCGACGCCGCATTCGCTTTAAATCCACTCGACATCTCCAACACGAACGTTACCCAAGCGGTCAGCCTCATCGAGTACATCATGGCCGGATTGCTGGACGCCAAATTTACGGCGTTGCAATCCACCCTTTTCCGCAATGTCGTTCCGGCCATTATCGAAGCCATTCCCAATCCAACCCTCAGTACGTTTAAGGACGTGATGGTGAAAGGGCTGCCGACACTACAAAATGTCAGTCCTCACGCCCGGCAATTTTTCGAAGACCGTCAAACCGGCTTCTTTTCCAAAACCTATGAAAGCACCCGCAAAGAAGTCGTATGGCGGCTCGACTACCTGATGACCAATCCTATCCTGCGCGCGATGTTCTCGGCGTCCCATACGAAGCTTGATATGGGCACTCAACTGGATGCTGGCAAAGTCATCATCATCAACAATTCGAAGGCCATTCTTGGTGACGAGGGCGCCGAGTTCTTCGGCCGCTTTTTCGTGGCGCTTATCGCACGCGCCGCGCAGCAGCGCGCCGGCAAACCGGCCGCTTCAAAGAAGCCATGCTACGTCTACATCGACGAATGTCAGTCCGTAATCTCCAAGGACACCCGCATCCCAACACTCCTCGACGAATGCCGCTCGCAGAAGATCGCCCTCATTCTCGCCCATCAGCGAACGGCGCAGCTCACGGCGCCGGTCCTCGATGCCGTTGCCAACTGTGCCATCCGGATGGCCAACAGCGATGATGAGGCCAAATACCTTTCCGACAAGCTGCGCGTGAGCGCGGACGCGCTGCGTTCTCTGCCTCAAGGTACATTTGGGACTTTCGTTCGCGATCTGACCCCACGGAATTCAGCTGCATGTCTCCAAGATCGACCTAGACTCTTTGCCGAAAATGACAGACGAGGAGCTAACTGCGATCCGCGAACGCATGCGAACTGCTTTTTCGTCACCTCCACCTGCATCCAAGATGGAGCAACCGACCGCGGCATCTGTTTCTCCGCCCGCTGCGGCACCGCCGGCTCAGCCCGCTGAAGACAGCGACGCCGGTGAACCTGCGGCCGATTGGGCTTTGGAGTAAAAATAGTTTTGAGTGCGGCGTGGCACGCTGTCCCCCATCGCTCTTCCCGCTGCCCCGTAGTTTCCGTTTACTACGCACTTGGTTCGATCTATTGCGGCCGACATGGACGCAATACTCGACACGAAAGCACGCAACTCTCGTTGGTCCCGCGAGCCGGTTATCGGCCGCGACGGCGCCGCAGTCGCCGTCTACCCGACCGAGCGTGATATCGAGATTTTCAAGCTACTCGTCCGCTTCCGTTATTTGCCTACCGATTACATTCACGCCCTTGTAGGCGGTAGCCTAAAAGCGCTGAGCCACCGGCTGAATCTCCTATCGCGCAAGCCGAACCTGTATTTGGCGCGGCCACATCAGCAGCGGCAGTGCGCGGACGCGAACTATCGCCGGCTCATCTACCAACTGGACGAGCGCGGCTCGCGAGCATTACGGGAGCGTGGCCTGTCGTTCTTAGCCAAGAACTCCCACGGCAATTTCAATCACGAGCTGATGGTCGCGCAGATCACGGCGTCGATCGAGCTTGGCACGTTGCAGAGCCCTAACATTAGACTCATCACCTGGGCCGAAATTCTCGCAAGTGAAAACACCCCGAAGGCAACGAGGGAGTCCGCCACGCCGGCCTCGATCCGTGCGGCCTATTCTTTGCGCGCCGAGACGCTGACGAGCGACATCATCGCCGACGGACGGCCGTTCGGGCTTGAGCGCGCCATCGACGGCAAGCGCAGCTACCTGTTCTTTCCCGGCATCGAGGCCGACTGCGGCACTGAGCCGATCGACGCCGGCGATCCCGAGCGGTCCTCGATCGCCAAGAAGTTTGCCGCCTATCTCGCCATTGTCGAGCAAGGGGTTCATCGCTCCCACTTCGGCTTTCCCCAACTTCTTTGTCCCCTTACCGCTGTTGATCGGCTTTGGCCGTGTATTTCTCAGCTTCCTTGAACGTATCCCAACCGAAGATCGCCATGAATTGATGCACGGTCGCCCCATTGTTCGCGGCGATGGTCGCCGCCGCCTTGCGCAATCCGTGCGCCGAACAGTGCGCCTCGCCACACAACTTTGCGCGTCTCGTCGACGACACAAACCGAAGTCCGCTGGGGTCCAATCTCTGGTCCTATAAACGCCTCATCGCTGCTTCTAGCAGCAGCGTCTGATCCTGGTCCTCCCGATTAGTAGCTCATGAATTCGGGATGGGGGGGCGCTGATTAAGCACGAGCCAGTAAAGTCCGAGTTGCACGACGGCCTGGGCAAACTCGACGAAATCGACCGGCTTACGGATATAGCTGTTGGCGCCGAGCCGGTAGCCCTGCAATCGATCCTCATCTTCAACGGAGGTCGTCAGAATGACGACCGGCAACAACTGCGTTCGGGCGTCGGCGCGGATTCGCTTCAAAACCTCATGGCCATCGAGCTTGGGCAGCTTCAAATCCAGCAGAATGAGTCGCGGCAGCTCCCTCGTCGCACCCAGCGGTCCGGCCGGAGCGAGGTAGTCGAGTGCTTCGACGCCATCATGAGCGACCACGACATTGTTGATGATATTCGCCTTCTTGAGTGCTCTTAGAGTCAGAGCCTCGTCCGCCGCGTTGTCCTCAACGAGCAGAATGGTGTCGTCTGAACTCATGCCGCAGCATCCTCCCTGGTGCGATGGTGTATCGCCGTCGTTAGCCGCGACGCCGCCATGCCGCCTACGCGGGCGCTATCTCCGAGTGTGAAGTAAAACGTGGCCCCGCGCCCCACAGCGCTTTCTGCCCAAATCCGACCGCCATGCCTGCGGATTATCCGTTGAACCGTGACGAGACCGATGCCGGTGCCTTCGAACTCAGCCGCCGAGTGGAGGCGCTGAAAGACGCCAAACAGCTTTTGCGCATAGGACATATCGAAACCGGCACCATTGTCGCGCACAGAATAGGTGCGCGGAGTTTCGCCGGTCGCGCCGATTTCGATACGCGCGTCCGTACGCTTGCCGGTAAACTTCCAGGCGTTGCCGATGAGGTTCTCGAAGACTATCGTCAGTAGTCGATGGTCGCAGTCAGCGATCAGGCCGTCGGCGACGAGGACATCGACTCGCCGATCCGGCGATGCTCTCGCCAGTCTGGCGACAACACCGTGAGCGATCGAACTCACGTCCGTCTCGGTCCGATCAAGCTCGCCGCGCGTGACGCGGGACAAAGCCAGCAGATCATCGATCAGGCGCGCCATGTGCTGGGTCGAATCGCGCACATAGCGTAGAAATTCTTTGCCGGCATCGTCGAGCTTATCGGCGTAGTCTTCGAGCAGCGCCAAGCTGAAGCCATCGATGCTGCGCAACGGGGCGCGCAGATCATGCGCGACCGAATAGCTGAATGATTCGAGCTCCTCGTTCTTGACTTCCAGCTCAACGTTCTTCGACTCGAGTTCCTCGGCGAGCGCAGCGCGTGTTTCGGCCGCTTCGAGCGCGGACCGCGCCGCAATGGCGTCATGTTCGGCGCGAAGCAGTTGTTCGCGGACGGCGCGATGTTCGTCCTCGAAATGTTTGCGTCTTATCTGTGCGAGCACGCGCGCCCGAACCAGATCAAAATCACTGGATTTTGCGATATAATCATCGGCGCCCGCGCTAAGACCCTCGATCATGGCTTCGCGGTCCTCGAGCGCCGTTAGCATGATGATCGGGATGTCGCGCATCACCGGCGCGCTTTTCACCCGCAGGCAGGTCTCCCTGCCACCGATGCCCGGCATGAGGAGATCGAGCAACACGCAATCGACCGGCTGGACTGCGAGCAGTTGAAGGGCTTCCTCGCCGGAGCGCGCGAGAATCACCTCATAGCCTTCCCAGCGCAAGGCGTCGGCAAGCTGCTGCAGGTAGGTTTCGCTATCGTCCACCGCCAGAACTTTTTTCGGCCCTTGCAAGCTGGTGGTGGCGCCCCGCGTGGATCGATCGCCGCTGGCGCGCAGCATGGCGCTGATCCGGGCCATGATGACGCCGATGTTGTCCTCCTTCAGCGCAAACGCGTCCGCGCCGGCATCGAGCGCGCGGACTTCAGCGCTGCGGTCTTCCGATCCGGTGAGAAGAAAGCACGGCAGTCCCCTAAGTGCGGCGTCGAGTCGGATGTGCCGGATGACCGTGGCGCCATCAATACCAGGCAGCACTCCGTCAACAACGATCCCGGACGGACGAACGTCGGCAGCGATGCGTAGCCCCTCCTCACCGCTGCCCGCGACGACAACGTGGTAGGATTCCCGCTCCAGGGAATTCTTAAGCTCTTCTCGAAAGGTGATGCTGTCGTCAATAACCAAAATGGTTTTGTGTGTTTGAGCCGGCGTATCCTTGCCGCGACGCACCAGTTCACGGGCGCGCCCGACGATATATGATTGGTCGTAAGGTTTGCCGACGTATTCGTCGGCTCCGGTCGATAAGCCGCGGACCCGATCGCGGATTTCGGCCTCGGTGGATAGCAGCATGACCGCGGTGCCGCTCGCCGACGGCATCGCTCGGATTTCCTGAAGCAATTCAATTCCATCGCCGTCGGGCAGCAACACATCGAGAATGACAAGGGAGAACGTTTCATTGGCCAGCGCCTGCCTGGCCTCCGCCACGGTCGAACAGGCGACAGCCGGCAGCTCCGCGGCATCAAGTAACTCCATCAAATTCATGCGGATGGTGAGGCTGTCGTCAACGATGAGAACTCGCCCAGTCATCGCGCGATCTCCATCGCTACGTCTTGCAAGGCGGCGAGACGGGGTCCGATTTCGGTGAGGGGCAGGACATGGGTGGCTGCGCCGAGGTTCGCCGCCTCGCGCGGCATGCCGTAGACTACGCAGCTTGCTTCGTCTTGTGCGATGGTAAGGCCGCCGGCTTGACGGATTCGCAGAAGGCCGAGCGCGCCGTCTCGCCCCATTCCGGTCAACAAACACGCCGCCGCCGACGCGCCGTATTCGGCCGCGACCGACTCGAACAGCACATCGACGGCGGGCCGGCACGAATGGCGTTCCGGATCTCGGGTCAGGCGCACGCGACCTTCGCTCACGATCATGTGGCGATCGCCCGGCGCCACAACGACGTGGCCTGCCGCGGCTGCGACCGCTGCGCCATCGCGCGCATAAACCACGGGCCGGCTGGTTTGGCTGTCGAGCCAGTCGGCGAAGGCCGTGCCGAATGGCTCGTTGATGTGCAGAACAAACAGAATGGGAATGTGAAAATCGGCGGGCAGGTTACACAGGATTTGAAGTATTGCGCCCGGGCCTCCCGTCGAAGCGCCGATGGCGACGACTTTATAAGGATACGCGGCGCATGGAAACGACGCCGGGTTCGCCCGCGGCGTGGTAAGCCCCGTAAGCCGGGCGCGCGGATGGGTGATGACCCGGATGCGCGCGACCAGCTTCACCATCGCGATGAAGCGGCGCTCCCAGGCGCCAGGCTCCTCTAGGCCGGTCGGTTTTTCCAGGACATCGACGGCGCCAGCCGCGAGGGCCTCGTAGATCTTGAACAGCTCGCCGCGATTGATCGACGCGGACACCACAAGGATCGGCGTCGGGCAATGCGCCATAATGTATTCCGTGGCCGAAAGACCGCTCATCAACGGCAGCATCATATCCATGGTGATGACATCGGGCCGCAATTGCCGGCACAGCTCGATGCCGCGCTTGCCATCGGTGGCCTCGCCGACGACTTCTATGTCCGGGGCCGCCTCGAGGGCGGCGATCAGCCGCTCGCGCACGGTCGCGGAATCTTCGACGACGAGAACGCGGACGGTTTTGGTCACGGCTCAGCCCACCATCGGTCTGATCATCGTCAACAGCTCGGCCTGATTGAACTCACTTTTGACGATGTAGCCATGGGCGCCGACGTCGCGCCCGCGTTGGCGGTCCTCGGGCGCCGAGCGAGAGCTGACCAAGATCGCCGGAATGTCGCGCAGCGACACGTCCGAGCGAATGCGTTCGATGAAGGTGAAGCCGTCGATGCCGGGCATTTCCACATCGCATAGGATCAGGGCGAAGGGCTTGCGTCGCACCAGATCGAGCGCCTCCTCACCCGAACTTGCGACATCGACGTCGTAGCCCGCCGATTCGAGGATGCTCTGCTCCAGCATCCGCGTCGTCAGCGAATCGTCGACCACCAGCACCGGGCGCTTCGCCGCCGCCAGATCGCCTGCCGTCGAGCGTGCACCGTCGTGCTGCGATGATTGAGCGGCGGCCGCAAGACCATCGGGATCGAGCATCAATTGCGGATTGCCCTCGCCGTCGAGCGAGGCGCCGACAACGATCGGACTGGCGTTGAGACGATCGGGCAACGGACGAACGATGACGCGCGCCGTCCCGACCAGGCGCTCGACGCCGATGGCCGCGAGCCCGCTTTCACCCGCGACGACGATCGCAGTCCAGGCGCGGTCGAAAGACCAATTGGTGCCGTCAAGCGCCGCGGCAAGCGGTATGAACGGAACGGCCTTCTGTTCATAGAGGATCGACGCGCCGGTGCCGGCGCCGGCGATGTCGGCAACGGCGAGCCGAACGATTCGACGCACGCTGTCGAGCGGCATCGCAATTGCGGCGCCGGCGGTGTCGGCCTCGACCATCAGCGCTTCCAGGGAGCTGACCGATCGCGGAATAACAAGCTCGAAGCTCGTCCCGCGACCCGGATCGATGCGCACCGCCACGTCGCCACCGATCCGCTCCAGCGCCTCGCGCACGACATCGAGGCCGACACCGCGCCCGGAAACGTCGGTCACCTTAGCCGACGTTGAGATGCCGCCGCGCAACAGCGCCCGGAAGAGAGCTTCGGCAGGAAGTTCATTCGCAGTCGCGCTTAAAAGTCCGCGTTCCACTGCGACGCGCCGCACGGCGGCAAGATCGATGCCGCGCCCGTCGTCGCTGCATTCGAACACAATCATCGGTCCGCGGCGGGAGACCTTGACCGCAACCCGACCGGCGACCGGCTTGCCGGCACGAAGACGTTCGCTTTCCGACTCGATGCCATGGGCCACCGCATTGCGGATGATTTGAATGAGCGCGCCCTGCATGATCCCAACGATATCGACGTCGAGCCGAATGTCGCCGCCGTTGCTTTCGAACCTGACCTGTTTCGACAATGCGCGGGCGGCATCGCGCGCCGTGCGCGCGAGCGCAGTCAACAGGCCGTCGACACTGACCAGGCGCAGCCCTTCCGCCGCATCGCGCGTTTGGCGCAATTCGCGGTCGATCTGGGCGATCGCCGTGTCGAGGTCGCGTGCAACGCCGCTGAACTTCCGGCGCAGCTCTTCCGCGAGAGCAAGCGCTTGACTTGAACGGCTCGCGGACTGCCGCCCCGCTTCGGACGTGCCCAGCGCACGCAATTGTGCGCCAAGCAAATCAACAACGTGTTCGGCTTGCTCGATGGCCTCGGCGCTACGCCGCAAGCCACTGATCCGTGCCTGCGTCTCCGACACGCCGTCGAGCACGGCGTCCATTTCCGCGATTTCGGCGCGGATGGTCCTGGGCGGATCTACTGCGACACTTTTTGCGGCATCTGCCGCAACATCGGTCGCGGGGCTTTTGCTTTTGAGCACTTCGGCTGTGTCAGCGATGCCGGCCTCCGGGCCGTCGGCCGGCACCAAGGTGACGATCTGGCTGCCGATTTCGTCGAGGTGCGCCAGGATCGCGTCGATGTTCTCGCGCGCAATCTCATCGGCGCAATCGCGAAACGGCGCCAGCGCGTCCTCGATCGCATGGGCGCGCTCGGCGATCGCCGATTGCCGGACGACACGGGCGGCGCCCTTGAGTGTGTGGGCAATGCGCAAGAGCCGCTGCACCGCGCTCGCGCTGGAGCCGTTCTTTTCCAGATCGAGGACACCCTGCGCAAATTGGTCGAGCAGGCTGCGCGCCTCGGGTCGGAAGTATCGGTAAGGGTCCTGGGCCATATCTTACGCCACCTGCGGTGCCGGCATCGTCTCACGCCGCCATATGTGGCTTGATGATGCGCAACAGGTCCTGCGACAGCGCCGCCATCTGTGAAACGGTCTGCAGCGTCTGGCCCGCGCTGGTTTCTGTTTCCATCGACGCCTGGGTGACGTTGGCGACCGCGACATTGACCTGTTCGACGGCAGTCGATTGCTGCTTGGTAGACAGCTCGATCTCGCGCGCCGCCTCGGTCGTCGTCGAGAGCAGATTGGCAATCTGCTTGAACGCGGACGCGAGGTCGCCGAATTGCCGCGATCCGGCATCGACCGCCTTCGATCCGGTTTCGGTCGCCATCACCGTCGTGTTAACGGCGCTTCTGACATCCTCGATCAGTCCCCTGACCTCCTTGGTCGAGCCGCCGACGCGGTCGGCGAGATTGCGGATTTCCTCGGCGACGACGGCAAAGCGCTTGCCCGCATCGCCGGCGCCCGCCGCCTCGATGGTGGCGTTGATGGCGAGGATGTTGGTCTGTTCGGCGAGTTCGGACACGATGTCGAGCACCGCGCCGATTTCCTGCGACTTTTTCCCGAGCTCCAGCATGTGGGCCACGATCTGGTCGACCTGCCGCCTGATGCCGGAAATCGATTCATGCGTCATGTCGACAGTGCCGTGACCGGAGCGGGCCGCGTTCGCCGTTTCCTCGGCATTGTGCGCCACGCGCTGCGCGCTTTCCGCGATCTGGCGCGACGTCGCCAAAAGCTCGGTGATCGTGGTCGAGATTTCCGTCATGGCGGTGGCCTGCTCCTTGGCCCCCGACGCCTGCTGATTGGCCGCGGCCTGCAGCTCCGCCGAGGAACTGCGCACCTGGCCGACCGCGGAGCCGATCTGCTCGGAGAGCGATCGGGTGATGAAAAAGCCGATAAGGCAAACGGCGAGCGTACCGAGCACTCCGCCCCAGAGAATGATGACTTGCGTCATGTCGGCGCTGGCGCGTGCCTCATCGCTGCGTTTTTTCAGGAGTTCCTGCTCTTCCTGGTCGGCCTCGCCCACGGTCGCGCGTATCGCGTCCATATGGATTTTGCCAGTATTCGTCGCGACGAGCTTGGCGGCGGCGTCATAACCTTGCGTCCGGCGCAAATCGATGTGCTGTTTGACGTCCGCCATTTTGGCGTCGACCTCCGATGAAATCGATTCGACCCGCCGTTGCTGATCCGGACTGTTGGCGGTCAGTTTGCGAACGTCCGCCAGTGTAGTTTTGATCACGGGAAGCGCGGCATTGTAAGGTTCGAGGTAGCTGTCGTCGCCGGTGATGACAAAACCGCGGTCCGCGGTTTCCGCGTCCTTCAATGCCGACAAGAGGTTGGCAAGCTCGATGCGGACTTGGTGGCTCTGTTCCACCAACGCGTTGTTCTCGATCAAGAGCTGCGCATTGCGGTAGGATACAACCGCAACCAAAATCAGCGTCAGGGCCGACAGGCCGAAGCCGGCGACCAGCCGGCGGCCAACCGTCCAATTGCTAAATATGCTCATCGCTGCTTACTCCTCACTCCATGCTCTTTCATTGCTGTAGTGTCTGACCGTTCCGCCGCGCCGAGCGTCTCGATCACGGACGGCACATGCAAGACGGATCGAACCGCATCCGCGGTGCGGATGAACTCGCGGGCGCAGCCGCGCATGGTTGATTGCTGCGGCAGGATCGCATCCGCCGAGGCGCGCAAATGTCCCTCGAAGGCATCGAAAGCAAGCGCGACCGGCGAAACCGCCGCGATGACGAGCCAGCGCGGCGCTTGCGTGCCGGAATGCCCGAGCAGGGTCCGCAGGCTGTAAACCGGCACGATCGCGCCGCGAAAACCGGAAATCCCAAGCAGCGCCGGATTTTTTCCGGGAACGCGCGTGATGGCGCGGTCGGCGAACAATCCGGTGATTTCGGACAAGCGCACGGCGCATGATTCCGATCCGACGCGAATGGCGAGAAGATCGATTTTTTGCGCAATATCGGCCCGTACCGGCGCCGCAAACGAACGGTCGAAGTCGGTGCGCAGATCCGCTGCCCGTTGTGCCAGGCGCGACAGTGAATCGATCATGACCGTTCCCCGCATTCCGCAACGGCCGATTGGCAGATCCCGATCAGGGCGTCGCGCGTAAAGCCACCGCCGAAAAGAAGCAGTCGCGACACGTCCTCTCGCTGCAGCAGCACCAGGGCTTGTTGGAGTTCGCGGCGTGCACCGTCACGGTCGCCGGCATGACGTGCCAGCAAGCCGCAATGCAATCGCGGCATGGCGAAACCGGGATCGAGATGCGCGGCGATTCGATCGTGCTCCATGGCGCGCCCGCGCTGCCCGGCGTGCTCACGGCAAAGCGCCAGCACATAGTGAGCGCCGGCGTTCAACCCGTCGATCTGGAGCAGCCGCTGACATGCGTCTTCGGCGGCCGCGAGTTCTCCGCTGTGGGACAACAGCATCGCTTTGACCAACAGCACGTCGGGGTCGCCTTCGGCTTCCGGCGGTCCGCCGCGGAAGCAGTCCAGCGCTTCGCCAAAGCGCTCGTGGCGCAAAAGATCGAGCGCGGACTTAAGCGCCCAGCCATTCGTGCGCACCTGTTTCGGAGACTCCACAGCCTTTGCCGCCGCCACCAGCGCCGCGACGCGCTCGCTCGCCTGACGGATCGTATCGACCCACGCCGTCGTCAACGCGATAGGCGGCGCCTCGGCGGGTTTCACAGCCGTCTTGATATCAATATCTTGCCGGCAGCCAGAGCCTAATTGCTTCTTGCGCCGGTAGTAGAACGTGTCGTGCGTATGGCAGAGATGAAAATCGTCGGAAATGCCGCGCAGCGTCTCGGCATGGCCGAGAAACAAATATCCGCCCGGAGCCAAAGCTGCTGCAATACGGTTGATCGCCGCGCGCATTTGGTCGGGCGCGAAGTACATCAACACGTTGCGGCAGAAAATCACATCATAATGCGCCGCCTGCCAGAGATTCGGGTCATCGCCGCCAGATTGGCCGGTCCGATCTTAACCGAGGCGCGTACGGCATCATCAAGAACAAAGTCGTGACCATCGGCGCGAAACCATTTGCTGCGGATATCAGCCGGCGTCTCCCGGAGCGCCCAGGCCGAATAGCGCCCCCGCCCCGCCTTCTCCAGCGCCGTGGGATTAAGATCGACGGCGCGAATCTCGATCTCCCAGGACGGGTCCGCGACGGTCTCCCGCGCCACGATTGCCATCGAATAGGGCTCTTCGCCTGACGCGCAGCCGGCCGACAGCAGACGCAAAAGCTTCGGCATATTATGCAGGCCGGCGCGTTCGGGCAGCACGACCTCGGCTAGAGCACGGAATTGCTGGATATTGCGGAAGAAATACGTTTCGCCGACGGTCAATTCCCGGGCGAGAGCGGCGATTTCACCCTGCGGCGGCGTGTGCTCCAGGTCGCGGATGTAGTCGTTGCCGCGCTGCAGCTTTTCCAACCTGCGCCGTAGGACTTCGCCCAAAAAGCCGAGTTTGCTATCTTCAAACCACAGACCAATTTTCTGGCTGATAACGGTTCTGAAGCGTTCCAAATCATGCGCAGTAGCCTCGCAGATCATGCTTCCACTCCAGCAGCGAAGTGATCTACGCGAAAATCGTCCGGAATAATGCGCGCGATGCGCAGGAGGAACACCAGTTCTTCATCAAGCGCCGTGATGGCTTCAAGACTGCCGATGTTGTTTAGGAGCGGTGGTAATTCCTCCAGGGCTTGCCCCCGAATTTTCTCGACAGCCAGAACCGCTCCCGTCGCAAACGCGATCGTCCGTTCGCCGGTTCGAACCGTGACAAGGCGCTCGCATGATGAGCCTTGCTCGTCAAACAGGAGGCCGGCGTCAATGACCGGTACCGGCGTTCCTCTGATTATGCAGAGGCCGCGGACCTGCGGCGGCGCGCCGACGAGCGATTTGATTGGCAGCATCCGCATAATTTCGATGACATGCGGCATCGGCAGGGCAAAGCAGTGCGAGCCGGCACGGCATAGCAGCCAGAATTCCCTAGCCGAGTCTGTCTCGGCGTTTGCCGACTCGGCCGTCGGTTCATAGACCACCCCGCCGGCATTCACTGCTATTTTGCTGATCATCACACGTGGTTCTGAGATTGCGCGTGGGCCGATGTAACGCGACCTGCGTCCCGCGCGCTTAGCATCACGTGGAGCGCACGGCTTCGGCTATGACTGGCGCGACAGAATTGTTATCGCGCGCGCGATCAGGTCCTCCTGTTAGCCACCCTTCGGATTTAATTATTGTCGTAGGTCGGGGTCCTTAAGTGTGCCCGAGCGATAACTTGCCGCATTAGAAATAAGAAAACGTAATGCTCCAGCTATGAAGAAGCACCTACGCAAACGCACTATGCGTTTAAGGTCGTAATTGATCACCGACATAACCGGGTCTTAACAGCTTCGCCCGAAGCTATACCGTCAGAAAAATTCGCTGAGAAAAAGCGAAGATAAAACGTAGCGGGCCACTCCGATCTAGTCGAGCGCCCAGCGTAGTGGAAGGCGTCAACAGTGCAGCAGTCTCTCAATGTGCTGATCGTCGAGGACAGCGAGCGTGATGCCGCTCTCCTGATACGTGAATTACAACGCAGTGGCTACAAATTGGCCCATCAGCGAGTCGATAGTGAACCCGCGATGGCTGACGCAATCAACCGGCAGGCCTGGGATATCGTCCTTACGGACTATTCGATGCCGTCGTTTGATGCCAAGGCCGCACTAGCCGTAATTGCCAAGTCTGGCATGGATATTCCGTGCATCGTGGTTTCGGGCTCGGTCGGCGAGGAAACGGCGGTCGAGGTGATGCGAGCCGGCGCGCAAGACCTGATCCTTAAGCACAATCTCAAGCGTCTCTCCGTAGCGACCGCGCGCGAAGTCGAGGCTGCGCGAATGCGTCGTGACAGAAAGGCCGCGGACGCAGAATTGGACTATGAGCGCCAACTTCTTCGGCAGCTTATGAAAGGAATTCCGGACGCCATTTGCTTCAAGGACTTGGAGCGCCGTTATACTCGTCTAAACGATGCTGAACGCGCGCTTCTCAACGTCGCGAATGACACCGAGGCCATCGGAAAGACGGCGGATGGATTCATCTCAAATGAGCTCTCTCAGATCCGGCGAGCGGAAGAAGAGCGGGTCCTGTCCACCGGCCAGCCTCTGGTCGATTGCGTTGAGAAACTCGGCGCTTCTGATGGCACGGTCCGTTGGCTTTCAGCGACCAAAGCGCCAATCAGAAATCCCCAAGGACAAATCGTCGGAATCGTTGAAATCGCGCGTGACATCACCGAGAGCAAGCGCCAGGAACAATTGAAAAACGAATTTATTGCCACCGTCAGCCATGAGCTTCGCACCCCGCTGACATCAATCATGGGGTCTGTCGGATATCTCGCCGGCGGTGCTGCCGGGAGTCTCTCTGACCCGGTCTCACGCTTGCTCAAGATTGCGCACGATAACTGTCAGCGTCTCGTCCGCATCGTCAATGACATCCTGGATATCGAGAAACTCGAATCGGGGAAAATGGATTATGACCTTGAACCGGTTGATATTCGCGACTTGGTGCAAAAAGTAATTCAGGCTAACTTGAGCTTCGCGGCGGAGTACGGAGTCTCGATTGATCTTGAGGGATATCGAGGCCGAGCTGTCGTGCTTGCCGATCCTGATCGATTAGCTCAAGTCATCACTAACCTGCTCTCCAATGCCATCAAGTTCTCGCCGCGTAACGGCGAGGTAAACATTGCCATTGAGACTCCAGGCGACTTGGTCAGCGTCAGCGTTCGTGATCATGGTCCTGGAATTCCCGCAGATTATAGAGATCGCGTCTTCGATAAATTCGTGCAGGTCGACGCAACCGATCAGCGGAAAAAGGGTGGAACGGGATTGGGCCTGAGTATCGTCAAACAAATTGTCGATCAGCTTAATGGAACGGTCTGTGTTGAATCGGCGCCGGACGAAGGAACAGTATTCAAGCTCACCTTTCGGCAGATGAAAGACGGCTCCGATCCGGCGCGGAATACGATCGGCTCAACCTCCGCTGCCCAGGGCGACGACAATCCCGCCTCGTGCACGACGGCTCACTACGAGTTGCGTCCGAATTGTAGGACACTTTTGATTTGCTAGACCGCCTCTATGTCAGATCGCGGCTGACCGGCAAGGCGGTGCCGCTGTCCGTGCCACGCCGCTCGCAGTACCCTGGACGGGTGGACAATCTCGAAAATATCCATTGAGATTCAATGGAGCGATTGGTAACGGTGGGACAAGCTAAAGCGCTGAATAAATGTGTACTGTTTAACTTCCGCCCCTGGGCGCCATACCCCACGCAACTAAGTCCTCATGCCGCTCCCTGATGCGAAGAGAAATTATTGCGGGTAAAGCGAGCTGCCACCCGATCAAACGGGGTTGAAGATCGGCAGATGCCGTCCGGGTCTATTGCCATTCTGCTCTGCACGTTCAATGGGGCGCGATTTCTGCCGCCCCAGCTTGCCTCATACGAGGCCCAAGATTTCACCGACTGGCGCCTGGTGGTCTCCGATGACGGGTCCGAAGACGCGACGGTTGCGTTGCTCGATGACTTTCAGAGAAAACATGGAACCTCGAGAGTCGAGATTCGACGCGGACCAAAACGGGGATTTGTTGCAAACTTCCTGTCCTTGATTTGCGATCCGGCGCTGAACGGCGATTATTACGCCCTGTCGGATCAGGACGACGTCTGGCTCCCTCACAAGCTTTCGCGCGCGCGGGCCTTTGTGATGAAGGCTCCGGCGGACGCGCCGTTTGTTTATTGCTCGCGCACCCGGCTTATTGACGAGCAGGGAGCCGAGATCGGGTTGTCGCCGCTGTTCAAAAAACCGCTGCATTTCCGCAACGCGCTGACCCAGAGCATCGCCGGCGGCAACACCATGGTTCTCAACGAAGCGGCTCGGAAGGTGCTGATGCGAGCCGGCGCGGATGCGAATCCGGCGTCCCATGATTGGTGGATCTATCTGCTCATCAGCGCAGTGGGCGGCACGGTCTTTTACGACAGCGAGCCCACCGTCTCCTACCGCGTACACCGAAGCAACGTGATCGGCTCGAATCGTTCGGCGGCGGCGCAGATTCTGCGCGCGCGCATGCTCTGGCAGGGCCGCTTCCAGGAATGGGCCGACATGAACGTTGCCGCGCTGGAGCGCATCGAGGATCTGATGACCGACGAAAACAGGAAAACCTTCGAACTGTTTCGCCTATCCAGGAAGCAGAGCCTGTTGCCGCGCGCCCGTGGGCTTATGCGTTCCGGCATCTATCGGCAAACATTACTGGGCAATATGGGCTTGGCGGCGGCGACGTTGAGCGGACGAATTTGAGATCGTCGTTCACGACGCCAGCGTGGCGCCGGCGGCCTTATGTTTGAGATACCACTGGTAGGTACTGGCGATGCCGTCTTCGAGCGAAATTTCAGGCTTCCAACCGAGCGCCGCGATGCGGCTCGAATCCAGGAGCTTGCGCGGCGTACCGTCGGGTTTTGTGGTGTCGAATACGATCTTGCCGCGGTAGCCGACGGCGCGAGCGACGATGGCGGCGAGGTCGGCTATCGAGATGTCGCTCCCCGCGCCGCAATTGATGTGTTCGTACTCGTCGTAATGATCGAGGCAGAAAACGGCCGCCCTCGCCAGATCGTCGACGTGCAGAAGTTCACGCAACGGCGTGCCCGTTCCCCATACGGCGAGTTCGGCGGCCTCCGCCTCCTTCGCCTCGTGAAACCTGCGAATGAGCGCCGGCAGAACGTGACTGGTCAGCAGATCGAAGTTGTCGCCGGGCCCATAAAGATTGCAAGGCATGACCGAGGTGTAGTGGCGGCCGTGTTGCTTGCGGTAGGCTTGGCAGAGCTTGATCCCGGCGATCTTGGCGATCGCATACCATTGGTTGGTCGGTTCCAGCGGGCCGGTGAGCAGCGCGTCTTCTTTGATCGGCTGCGGCGCAAACTTCGGATAGATGCAGGACGAACCGAGGAATAGGAGACGGTCGATACTGGCTAAGTGCGCAGCGTGAATGACGTTCGCTTCGATGACCAGATTGTCGTAGATGAAGTCGGCGGGGAAGGTGTCGTTGGCGTAGATGCCGCCGACCCTGGCGGCAGCAAGTACGATCGCGTCGGGACGATTTTGCCGCAGCCAGGCCTCGACGCCGACTTGATTGCGCAGATCGACAATCTCCCGATCGGCCTTAAGGACTTCGTCCCCGCGTTTGGCAAGGCATCGCGTGATCGCGGACCCGACCATGCCCTTGTGTCCGGCGACCCAGATTTTTCGCGCACTCATGAGCTAATCGCTGACGTTCCGCTGCGAAGTGGTATCACGGCGGGTGATCGTCTTACCAGCCCTGCACATAGCCCTCCACTTGGGGATCACTGCCGATTATGTGCGGGAAAATATCAAGACCTACACCGCCGGCAGCACGGCTCGCGCCATATAGAGAAACAGCGACACGCCCAAAAGAGCGATCAGTGCGGCGAGCGCAAGATCAAATCGCTCCCCGGGGCTTGGCACCGTGTCGTCGGTCTCGATGGCTTTGGCCGTGCCGACGAAGCGGAAGCCCGCGGTAACGATCATCGCCACGCCAATGCCAATAAAGGCGAGGCCTGCCGCGTTGGCGAACTTCTGACCGTGCGGCGCGATTTGCTTAAGCGCGGCCTGCGGCGCCACGGCCTGCATAAACAAATCGAATCGTTCGATCACGAATCCGAATGCCATGACCGCGATGGCGGTTCGTACCCAGGCGAGAAAGGTTCGTTCGTTGGCGGCATGGTCGCTGTAGCGCTTGATCATCCGGGATGCCTCGACATTTGACCTTGTTTGCCGCCGTTCCGCGACGCGTCACGCGAACGGGTCGGGAGGGGCGAAATGTGACAATTGATTAACACAGCTTAAATGGATGTGGTCTACCCATTGAGCCATTGGGTTCTCCCGGCCAAACGGCGCGAGACACGATGCTGGGAATCGCTACAGAATTGACGACGGCGAACGATTGGGGGCTGACGGCGGCCGCAGGTTTTGTTTGCTTTCTGCTGGGGCTTGCCGCCGCCGCTCTGTTGCGTCGCCTGCGGTCGGCGGGAGACGGGCTCAATCACAAGGGCCGTATTCTCGATCTGGCGGTCAATAACATGACCCAAGGCGTGGTGATGTTTGATCACGCCGGCCGTCTCGTTGTTCGCAACGATCAATATCTGGCGATGTATGGACTGTCCCCGGACGTGGTGAAGCCCGGCGCCTTGCTGGTGGAAATTGTCGGACACCGCGCCAAGTCCGGCAGCCTTAGCCGCGATCCCGAACAGTATTGTGCTGAACTGCGGCAAAGCATGGCGGCCGGAAAGGTCGTGAGTTTCACCGCCGAGCTGCCCGACGGCCGCTCCATTGCGGTGGTCAACCGGGCTATTCCCGGCGGCGACTATTGGATCGGCACCCACGACGACATTACCGAGCGCCGCAAGGCAGAGCGGCAAAACGCTCTGCTGGGCGAGCAGGCGGCGCGCCGCGCGGTCATCGATGAGGCCATTGCGTGGTTTCGTCAAAGCGTTGAGGGCGTGCTGGCGGCAGTGGCCGACGGCGTTGCGGCGCTGAAGTCGACGGCCACTGCGCTGTCGGCAACCTCGAGCGAAACGGAGGCGCATACGGCCGGCGCGGTCCATACGTCCAATGACGCGTTCAGCCGCGCCGATTCGGCCTCGACGGCGGCCGAGGAATTGACGAGATCGATCGCCGAAATCAACCACCAGCTGTTGCGCGCGACCGATGTCGTGCGCGCGGCCGCCGAAGAGGCGCAATCGACGAACGCTGAGATTGCCGAACTCGCGCAGGCGGCGCAAAAGATCGACGACGTGGTCAAGCTCATTCAGAGCGTCGCCGGACAGACAAATCTCCTCGCGCTGAATGCCACGATCGAAGCGGCGCGCGCGGGAACGGCCGGCAAGGGCTTCGCGGTCGTGGCCTCCGAAGTCAAAGCGCTGGCCGTGCAGACCGCGAAGGCGACCGAAGTCATCGCCGCTCAGATCGCGGCGGTGCAATCCTCGACGCAAAGCACCGTGAGCGCCATAGCCGGCATTGCCGACCGCATGCAGGAAATCCAGAAATTCACCGCGGCAATCGCGGCGGCGGTCGAAGAGCAGCACGCCGCAACCAATGAGATTTCAAACAACGTCGCGGCCGCTGCCTCGGGCACCAAATCGGTCGTGTCGGGGATGCAGCGCGTATCCGGCGCCATTGGCGACATGCGCACCTCGGCCGATACGGTGTTGGCTGCGTCCGCGATGGTCGAGAAAGCCGCCGACAGCCTGCGCGGCAGCGTCGACGGTTTCCTGCGTAAGGTCGCGGTTTAAGTTCCGCAGAACGCAAGCCGTCTTATCGGTTCACATCGTCTCATTTGCAAACGTCGCGTGTTCGACGGCATGCGGCGGCAGGACCAGCCGCTCGGCCAGCCCGATCAGCGCAAACAGCACGACGCCCAGCACCGTGAGTGCAACGATACCGGCGAACAGCAGCGCCGTATCCATGTTGCCGTTGGCGATCAGCAAAAGATAGCCGAGGCCGCCCTGGCCACCGACGAACTCGCCGACCACGGCACCGACCACCGCGAAGGTGATGGAGATTTTCAGTCCGGCGAAAATCGACGGCAGCGCATTCGGCAACTGGATCTTGAAGAAGGTCGCCGCGGCCCCAAGACCCATGGATTTTGCAAGGTAGATCTTCTCGCGCTCCAGCGATGCCAGTCCCATGGTGGTGTTGATGACGACGGGAAAGAAGGCGATGAGGAACGCGATCAGCACTTTCGGCAGAAGGCCGAAACCGAACCAAACCAGGAACAATGGCGCGATGGCGACTTTCGGCACCGCCTGGGAGGAGATGAGCAGCGGATAGATGGTGCGGGCAAAGGGCTTCCACAGAAAAATGGCCAACGCCAGCGGCACTCCGACGACGACGCTCAGCGCAAAGCCGAGCAAGATCTCCACCGTGGTTCCGACGCTCTGCCTGATTAGGACGCCGGCGTTTGTGTCCATTGACTCGATGATCGCGCTGGGCGCGGGCAGGAGATAAGGCGGGAAGGCGAACACACGGGCGGCAATCTCCCACAGGGCGATCAGCACCACGGTCATTCCGATCGGATAGGCAAGCGCGGCCATGCGGTCGCGCTGGGCGCGCGCGCGGCGTGCCGCGGCGCCGGTTTTTCCGGTGCTCACCGCGCTGGGCGGCGCAGTCAACGAATCTGCCGTTTGCGTCATGGTCGTACTCCTTGTGTGGGCGGCTCAGTGCTCGCGCAAGACGCCGCGCGCCAGGAACATGTCCAAAATCTCTCGGCTGTATTCTGCAAATTCCGGGGTCTCGCGCATCGCCAAGGTGCGGGGCCGCGGCAGCTTGATGTCGATGATGCGGTCGATACGGCCGGGCCGCGGCGTCATCACGACGACGCGGTCGGAGAGAAACACAGCTTCCGAAATGCTGTGGGTGATGAACAAGACCGACATGCGCCGCTCGCTCACGAGCGCCTGCAGGTCGAGGACGAGCTGGTCGCGGGTCAGAGCGTCGAGCGCGCCGAACGGCTCGTCCATGAGCAGGTGCTCCGGATTGTGGACGAGCGCGCGGCAGATGGAAACGCGCTGGCGCATACCACCCGACAGCTCGTGCGGATACATGTCTTCAAATCCGCTGAGCCCGACCGAGTCGAGAAGCTTCCGGGCGCGCCCTTCCGCCTCCTTGCGGTTTAGCCGATGGGCTTCGGCCTGCAGCATGATGTTGCCTAGCGCGGTGCGCCATTCCAGCAGGACCGAGCTCTGAAATGCGATGCCGATGTCGGTGCGCGGCTTACCGATCTTTTGGCCGCGCACCCGCACCGCGCCGCTTGACGGAGCGACAAGGCCGGCTGCGATCATCAGCAGCGTGCTCTTGCCGCAACCGCTCGGACCGACATGGGACAAAAACTCCCCACGGCGCTGCGTAAGCGAGATGTCGGTGAGGGCGCGAACCTCACCGTCACGCGTCGCGTAGACCTTGGAGAGGTTCTCGAAGCTCAGATAGGCTTCGTCCTGGTCGACAATCTTGTTCACGCTGTTGCGGCCACCTATGCGTCCTGCGGCGGCACGAACTCAGGGCCGGTCGGGACGTATTCGTTGGTGTACAATTGGCTTGCCTCAACCGGGGTGCTCACGCCGCCATATTGATGAAGCACGCCTATGGTGGAAAGCCAATCCGCGTCGGAGCCCCAGCCCAGCGGTTTGCCCATGGTATTCGGCGTCAGCCAGAGCTTCCACGAAATTTCGAGCTCGCGCCTGGTGATCTCCAGATCGACCGTCTCCTGGAACTTCTTCACGGCCGCCACCGCTTCGTCCGGGTGCTGCCGCCCGTAGAGGAAGCCCTTGAGGGTTGCGGGCACGAACGCGCGAACGAGGTCGGGATCGCTTTTGATCAAATCGTCGTGCATCACGATGCCATTCGACACCGCCACAACCCCGGCGTCGGCAAACCAGAAGATGCGCACGGCCTTTTTGCCGCGGATTTCAAGCGTCGGCACATAGCTCGACACGTAGCCGCCGATGGCGTCGACCTTGCCGGTCAGCAGCGCCGGCCCGAGACCGGACGGATCGATATTGACGACCTGGACTTTTGAAAAGTCGATGCCGGCTCCCTTGCAGAAGGCAGCCCATTGCAGCGTGACGGCGCTGCCCGCGCTGATTGCAATGGTCTTACCTTCGAGATCCTTCGGCGTCTTGATGGGTGAATCGGCGAACAACATGATCGAGGCCGGGTTGCGGCGGAAAATGCTGCCGAGGGTCTTGATGCCCATGCCTTTGGCGTCGCCGTTGGCGACCACAAACCCGTCGGCAAACCCGACCTGGGTCGCCTTGCTGGCGACCAGCTGGGCGGTGCTGGCCGAGCCCTTGCCGGCGGATATGGAGACATCGAGCCCAGCGTCCGCATAGTAGCCCTTCTCGTGCGCCACCAGGAAGCCAGCGTTCGGGCCCTGATAGAGCCAATCGAGCGTCAGCGTCACCGGCTTGAGTGGACCGGCCGCACGGGCGCGGAGCGGCGCCAGCGGCAAAGCCAGCGTTCCCGCAGCCAGCGCGGATTTCTGCAAGAAACGCCGGCGGGACACGCGATGGAAACCATGAGTGCTCATGACCTTGTCTCCTTTATCTCGGAGGATTAACGGCCCGGCATCGACGACAGCATAGAGGCAAGTGGCTGGGGCTGTCATGACCCGATTGTCGCGGCTCATTTAAAGCAAGACATGTGCCACGGAGCAGGCGGAGAAACATGACACTGTTCCGCTACTCCGGGTTGCTCATTGCATTTGCGCAGCGCGTCGTGGTGTTGCCTAAATGGCGGAAATTCAAGACCATCCGCACATATTTGGCGCGCGAAATTCGTGAGGCATGGCAATGGCCAACAAGGATCTTCGGGATTGGATGAAAGCCGTCGAGTCCGCCGGAGAGTTAAAAATCATCAAGGCAGCCGAACTCAAGGAGGAGATCGGCGGCTTTGTCGACATTTATCAGCGCAAGATGGGGAATCCGGCGCTGCTGTTCGACGATGTGCCGGGATTTCCCAAGGGCCATCGCGTCGTTGCCAACATCTTGACCTCAGTGCCGCGGATCAACGTTGCTCTTGGGCTGCCGGCGCAGGCTTCGGAAATGGAGCTGATCCAATGGTGGCGCAACTACATGAAGTACGCGCCGTCGCATCAGCCGCGGCCGGTCAACGGCGGTCCGCTGCTCGAAAACGTTTCCGAAGGCAAAGATATCAACATCGAAAAAATTCCGACCCCGGTGTGGCATGAGCACGATGGCGGCCCGTATATCGGGACAGGCTGCATGGTCGCCATGCGCGATCCGGACTCAGGCTGGCTCAATTACGGATGCTACCGCGTGCAGAGCCACGGGCCCGATGTGGCATCGGTGATGATGTCGCCGGGCAAGCACGGGCGCATCATCATGGGCAAGTATCACGACCGCGGTCAGCCTTGCCCGGTGGCGGTCGTCGCCGGAATGCATCCGGCGTATTTGATGCTCGCCGGCCTGGAGATTCCTTACGGCAAAAATGAAATGGAGGCCGCCGGTGGAATTCTCGGCGAGCCGGTCGAAGTGATCAACATGCCGCGCACCGGACTGCCGGTGCCGGCAAATTCCGAGATCGCTTTCGAGGGATACATTCACCCCAACGATACCGTGGAGGAGGGACCGCTCGGCGAGTGGACCGGATATTACGCGTCCGGCAGCGCGCAGGAGCCGGCGATCCGCATCGCCACCATGATGCATCGCAATGACCCGATCCTCGTGGGCGCCATTCCGGCGGTGCCGCCGAACGACAATACTTTTTATCTCGGCACTTACCGCTGCGGCGCGGTGTGGAATCAGCTCGAAGCGGCGGGCATTCCCGAAGTCAGAGGCGTGTGGGCGCACGAAGCCGGCGGCAGCCGCTTCATGCTGACCATTTCGATCAAACAGCTCTACGGCGGACACGCCAAGCAGGCCGGCATGGTCGCGTCCCATTGCCACGCCGGCGCTTACTGCAATCGCTGGACCATCGTGGTCGATGAGGACATCGATCCGACCAACATCAACGATGTGATCTGGGCGATGTGTACGCGCTGCGATCCGCGCATCCAGGTCGATGTCATTCACGGCGGCTGGAGTTCGGCGCTCGACCCCATGTGCTACGACACCGAGAAGGACCGGCGCAATTCCCGCGTGGTAATTGACGCCTGCATTCCGTTCAATCGGCAGAAGACATTTCCGATCATCGCGCGCGCGAGCAAGGAGCTTGATGCACGCATGCGCGCCAAATGGGCGCACGAGTTGCCGAAGGGGTTTTAATCCGTGTACTTGGGGTGATGTCCGCCATTCGCCCACTAGCGACCAAACAGCGGATATGAAAAACCGTCGCTAAGTGCCAATAGGGGCTTTTGGACCGAAACAGGCTGGCTGCTGTCGCTTGGCTGAAGGGCGGCACTGTGTTTGGATAAGCCCGCACCTGCACGCGGGGATGAGCCAATAAACAATTGATAATATTAATGAAAATTCTGCTGCGCCAATCCCAAATCAATGTGCATAACACCAGGAATCCAAAGTGCTGTGATTTTTTTGCAACCAACACGCGTTGCAGCTAGCATAGCCTTCATCTCGATAGGTTCTACATTTTAGTTGCGTACGCCTATCCATCCCCTACAGCCCCAGTTGCTTTGCAGGCGCTAGCGCCAGAGCGAGCCGTCAGGTCGCCTGATGGGTCGCTAAGCCCCTTGGCCAATTGAGCTGAGCGACACTTTTGAATGTCTCGCTCAAATGGAGATCGTCATGAAGAAAACGTTGACTGGAGTTGCTTCGATCGTCGCGCCGCGACTCTGCTCTGTAGTGGCTGTTATGTCGGTCGCGATTGGGGTGCTTTGCTCGCAAGCATCAGCTGCTGAACTGCTCCTTCCCCCACCTTGCATTTGTCACCCTGGGTATCCGTGCATCTGCAGGAAAGAATCGACGGAGCGCCTTACCATGAATGTCATTGTACCAAAGAGCACATCGAAAGCTTATCGAAAGCTGACCAAATAGCCGAAGGACGGATTCAAGGGACACAGCATGTTTGCGCGATGGGGGGCGTCGCTTGCCATTATCCTCGGGTTATGGGGTTTGGTTGGCTGCGGCCTTACGACCCCAGATATCAAGGAGGCTTGGGATTCCGATTTTCCTGGAAACCCTCAAACAGGGTTAAAACCAATCTCTGGCACAACCCTAATCGAGTTCGAGATAAAGAAGAAGATATTCTGCGAACTTAAAGACGCAGTCGCTGCAGCAAATGCGATTCCCACGACGCAGAGCGATAGCCCAGGTGGGAAAAAGACCCTAAAGTATTCTGGGCTTTTTCCGCCAAATTGGATAGCGCAAGTTGCTATCAGCCTGCAGGTCGACGAGTCAGTCTCACTGGATCCGGGCCTTTCGTTCAATCAGACGATGGCCAACGCGGTGACAGCTTTCGGTGTCGGAAATACCGTTACGACCCCTCAGTCGTTTAGTCTCGGCTTCGGAGCAACACTGTCATCAACTGCAACGCGCATCGATAAATTCAACCCGCAATATTCCATTGCTTTTTTGTCGCAGTACGCCGCAACGCATTCGAAGTATTCGGTCTGCAACAACGGCAACGATCCTTTCGCAGGTATCGCCCCCTCAAGCTCGCCGTTCCAGATCGAAAGTAGTTTGGGCATAAAGGAATGGCTGGTGGGGGCATTGCTTGTTAACAGCTATCTTCCGTCCGACGTCGTGCAAGCGGACGTTGATACCACTGGTAAGAAAAACTCTGGGCCAGGAACGAAAACTAAGGCAGACACCATCAGCTACGAGATTAAGTTTGTCATTATATCGAACGGAAACGTGACGCCGACGTGGAAATTGGTCAAGGTGTCCGCGAACTCCGGATCGGCTCCTTTCTTTGGCGTTGGCCGCACCCGGACCCATGATCTCATCATCACGATTGGCCCCAATACTATAGCGACCGACAACGCTAGTTTAGCATCGATGGTCAACAGAGGCAGGCATTAGACCAAATTGAGGAGCAGATAATGCGCCCGGTATTCCATATTCCATTAAGTAAAGGTTGTTAGCGGCAGTGCGGCAGCTGAAAGAGGCGAAGTGACGAGATGAGTCAGCTGCGTCACTTTCTGTCTGCCGCCGGACGTCGGTTTCGCCCCAAAAAGCCGACATCGACGTGGTTGAATTTCGCGGCCTTTATGCTTTGGCCGCCTTGGCGCGCGTCCGCGCCACGGTTTCATAGATGCGGCGCGGCGACAGCGGCGTTTCGTTGAAATTCGCGCGGATGTCCGCGAAGGCATCCGCCACCGCGTTGGCGATGGCTGCCGGCGGCGCGATCGCGCCGCCCTCGCCGAGGCCCTTGACGCCGTATTCAGTGGTGAGAGCGGGCGTCAGCAGATGCTCGATGCGGATGTTGGGAATTTCCGGCGCGCACGGCACCATGTAATCCGCTAAATTCGAAACAAGTGGCTGGCCGCGCTCGTCATACGGAATCTCTTCATACAGCGCGGTGCCGATTCCCTGCACGATGCCGCCCAGCACCTGGCCGTCGACGATCATCGGATTGATCATCGTGCCGCAATCTTCAGAAACCACATAGTCGAGCAGTTCGGTCATCCCGCTGTCTGGGTCCACGGCGACGACCACCGCATGGGTGCCGTACGCGAATACGCCGCCGGAATCGGCCGGCTCGTAGGTGGCGGTGCTGTCCAAGAGTGGCTCCATTCCGGCCGGTAAATGATCCGGCCGCGCGTTTGCCGCAAAGGCAATCTCCGCGATGCTGACCTTGCTGGATGGCCCGTGAACCATCCCGTCTTCGATGCGCGTGGCGGCGACATCGGCCTGCAGGAGGTGCGCGCCGATGCGGCGGACCTTTTCGGCAAGCGCCCGGCTGGCTTTGCCGACGGCGCCGCCGGCGAACACGATGGAGCGCGACGCAAAGGTGCCAAAGCCGTAAGGTCCGACCGCGGTGTCGCCGTAGCGCGCCGAAATTTGTCCGGGATCGATGCCAAGCTCATGAGCGGCGATCTGGGCGAGCGTTGTTTCGTGGCCTTGGCCGTGGTTTTGCACGCCCACATGGATGATGACGGTGCCGTCGGGCAGCATGCGGACGTTGGCGGATTCGTAGCCGGGGATGACGCGGAATTTGCGCTTGGCGAATTCCACGATGCCGTGGCCGCTCTGCTCCGTGTAGAAGGCGAAGCCGACGCCGATCCGGCGTCCGTCGGGTTCGCCTTTTGCTTGACGCTTGCGGATGGCGGCGAGATCGATCTTGTCGCGCGCGATTTCAAGCGAAGCCACGTAGTCGCCGGTGTCGAGCTTCATGCCCGCCGCGGTCTTGTAGGGAAGTTCGGCGCTGGTGACGATGTTCTGCCGGCGCAACTCGAAAGGCTCGCGGCCCAGTTCGCGCGCAACTTCATCGACGAGGCGCTCGAGCGCGAAGGTCGCGCCCGGCCGCGCCACGCCGCGGTATGGGCCCATGGGCGCCTTGTTGGTGGCGACTGTGTGGGCGTTGAGCTTCAAATGGCGCATGCGATAAGGCCCGGTCAGGTTGCGAGACGCCATGCTCGCTTCCTGAAAAGCGCCCGTGGGCCACAAAGCGTAGGCGCCGGCATCGATGTAGATGTCGCCTTCGATTCCCAGAAGGGTACCGTCACGCTCGGCGCAAATCGTCAGGTCGTAGGTGTGGTCGCGCGCGTGCGGCGAAGCTAACAGATGCTCGCGCCGGTCCTCGATCCACCGCACCGGATGCCCGACCTTCATGGCAAGCGCCGCGATCGCAATGTCCTCCGGCATGATGCGGTTCTTGCCGCCGAAGCCGCCGCCGACGTCGGGCGCGATCACCCGCACCTTGTGTTCCGGAACGCCGAGCATGCGCGACAGCGCCAGCCGCTTCACTTGCCCGCCTTGGGTCGAAAGATAGACGACAAGTTCGTCGAGGCGGCGGTCCCAATAGGCGAGCACGCCGCGGCCTTCCATCGACACGGTGGCTTGCCGATTGAGCCGCAGACGACGGTGCAGGCGAATCGGGGCCGCGGCGAGTTGCTGCGGATCGCCTTCGGTCACGGCGGTGCTGATGTAGGCGTTGCTCGGCCATTCATCGAATACGCGCGGACTGTCGGGGCGCATGGCCGCAACCACATCAACGACCGCCGGCAACTCCTCCAGTTCGACTTGCACCTGGCCGGCCAGATCCTCGGCTTGCGCCCGCGTCGGCATCAAGCACGCTGCGATCGTCTGTCCCACGTAGCGGACGCGCTCATGGGCGAGCGGCGGATAAGGGCTGTGGCGATGAGCGGAAAGTTCCGGCCCCGCCTCCAGCACGTTGATCGGGCCGACGTCGGCGAGTGTGAACACTCGCGCGGCCGCGTTCGCAGGCTTGGTGACTTGGCGGACACGGGCGTTGGCCATCGGGCTGCGCACAAACGCCACGTCCTGGACGCTGGGCACATGGACATCGGCGATGTACATGCCGTGTCCGAAGAGGTAACGCGCGTCCTCCTTGCGCAGCAGGCTCGCGCCGATCCAGCCTGCGCGGGCTTCTTGTTGTTTCACGCTTTGCCGTTCCCAGACGTGTGCGCCGCGAACCTATCGCATGGGTCACGCTGGAGCAAATTCGCCGTGGCGTTACGTGAGAGACTGGCCGCGCCAGAAGCGCCCGCCACTGCAAGCGCTTCTGTTGGCGCAGCCGTGGCGCTCAGCTCTAATGCTCAGCTCTCTTGCGGCGGTACGTACTCGGCGCCGGTCGGCACGAATTCGTTGGTGTAAATCTGACTGGGCTCAAGCGGCGACGTCACGCCGCCATATTGTTTGAGGGTCTGTACGGTGGCGGCCCAATCCGCCTCCGAACCCCAGCCGAGCGACTTGCCCTTGGTGTTCGGCGTCACCCAGGTCTTCCACGACAGTTCGAGTTCGAGCTTGGTGACTTCCGCCAGGGCGGTGGGGTCGAATTTTTTCACGATGGCGATCGCTTCCTCCATGTTCTGCCGGCCGTAGATGAAGCCTTTGATCGCCGCGGGAACGAACGCGCGAACGAGATCGGGATCGCTCTTGAGCAGGTCCTGATGCACGATCATGCCGTTTGAGACGACGGTCACGCCGTAATCGGCAAACCAGAACACGCGCAGCTCCTTTTTGCCGCGGACCTGGATGCTCGGCGCATAACTGAACACATAGCCGCCGATGGCGTCGGCTTTGCCGCTGACCAGCGCCGGTCCGACGCCCGCCGGATCGATGTTGACGATATTGACTTTCGCGGCGTCAATGCCCGCGCCCTTGGCAAACGCCGGCCATTGCTGAAATTGCGCGCTGCCTGCGGTCATTGCCAGGGTTTTGCCTTCGAGATCTTTCGGCGTCTTGATGGGTGAATCGGCGAGCACCATGATGGCGGCCGGGCCGCGGCGATAAATGCTGCCGACGGTTTTGATCTGCATGCCCTTGGAGATGCTGTTGCCGACCACAAAGCCGTCGGCAAAACCGATTTGAGTCGCCTTGCTGCCGACCAATTGCGCGGTTGTGCCCGACCCTTTCCCAGGGGCCATGGTGACGTCGAGCCCGGCGTCGCGATAAAAGCCCTTGTCTTGGGCCACCAGGAAGCCCGTGTTGGGACCCTGGAAAAGCCAATCGAGCGTCAGCGTCACCGGCTTGAGTTCCGCGGCGCGTCCGCGAGACCAAATGGCCGGTGTGGCGAGCGCACCCGCAACCAACGCAGAGGTTTTGAGAAGGCGCCGGCGGGATACCGGCACGCGCTGAAAAGTATGCAGGTTCATAATCGACCTCCAAGGTTTGTCGCTCCGGCATCGTGACAGAATACAGGCAAGCCGCCTGGACTGTCATGACCGTCCTGTGGGCAAGACAGCAAGACGCATGCCACGCTTAGACCGTTGAGCGGTTTTGTCGCGCGTCTGCGCGCGCCGTTCAACTCTCCTGCGGCGGCACGTATTCGGAGCCGGTTGGCACGAATTCGTTGGTATAGAGCGCACTTGCGGGCGGCGGCGAAGCGACGCCGCCGTATTGCTTGAGCACGTCGACGGTGGCGGCCCAGTCGGCGTCGGAACCCCAGCCGAGCGGTTTGCCCTTGGTGTTAGGCGTCACCCAGTTTTTCCAGGAAAGCTCGAACTCGCGTTTGGTGATCGCCAGATCGACGGTCTCCAAATACATCTTCACAGTGGCGGCCGCTTCGTCTGGATGCTGCCGTCCGTAGAGAAATCCCTTGATGGTCGGCGCGACGAACGCGCGAACAAGCTCTGGATCGCTCTTGATCAGGTCCTCGTGCACGATGATGCCGTTGGAAACCACTGTGACGCCGTAATCGGCAAACCAGAAGATGCGCACTTCTTTCTTGCCGCGGATTTCGATACCCGGCACATAGCCCTGGGCGAAGCCGCCGATGGCGTCGACTTTGTTGTTGAGCAGCGCCGCTCCGACGCCGGCAGGATCGATGTTGACCAGCTGAATTTTCGATTCGTCGACGCCGGCGCCCTTGAGGAAAGCCGGCCACTGCTGGAATTGCGCGCTGCCCGCCGTTATGGCGACGGTCTTGCCCGCAAGATCCTTCGGCGTCTTGATGTCGGAGTCGGCAAACACCATGCAGGCGGATGGATTGCGCCGGTAAATGCTGCCGACGGTCTTGATGCCCATGCCCTTGGCGACGCCGTTGCCGACCACATACCCGTCAGCGAAACCGAACTGGGCGGCCTTGCTGGCCACCAGTTGCGCGGTACTGCCCGAGCCCTTTCCGGCCGTCAGCGCGACGTCGAGGCCGGCTTCACGATAAAAGCCCTTCTCGCGTGCCAACATGAAGCCGACATTCGGGCCCTGATAAATCCAGTCCAGCGCCATCGACACTGGTTTGAGCGGGCCCGCGGCCCGCGCCCGCATCGGCACAGCCGGTACGGCGAGCGCTCCGGCGGCGAGCGCGGAGTTTTTGAGAAAACGGCGGCGCGATAACGGCGCGCGCGTGCGGTCGCGATTGCTCATGGAATCACCTCGAAGCGGCATCCGGCAGTTGCCGAGCATACAGGCAAGCCGCCGAAGCTGTCATGGTCCCTCATGTCGCGCTACTGCTGCGCCTGGGGACAGCACTCATGGAGTTGCACGCGTGTGGATAGATTCAAGGGCAACGCGCGCAAAGGTCGTCATGATCCGCAGCGATGCCTTGATCGAGCCGCGCAGCGAACCGGCGACTTTGGACTCGCCGCCGAGACGCCGGCGATAGGCGACCGGCTTCTCCAGCACACGCAAACCGGCGCGCGCAACCCGCATCTGCATTTCCAGATTCCACCCGTAGGTCATCTCGCGCATGCCGAGCTTGAGCAACGTGTCGCGGCGGATGGCGCGAAAGGCGCACATGTCGGTGTAGCGCACACCGTAAAGCAGTCCCGTGAGCCGGCCCAAGACGAGTCCGGCAAGGAGCTGATGGGCGGCCATGCTGCCCGGTTCCCGATTGCCGTGCGCGCGCGAGGCGATGACGAAGTCGAATTTTCCGGTGTGGATCGGCTCCACCAAACCCGCAATGGCGGCCGGATCGTCGGCGCCGTCGCCATCCATGAAGACGATGATGTCGTCGTCCTCGGCGGCCTGTGCGCCGGTCAGGCATGCGAGCCCGTACCCGCGGCCGACACCAATCACCTCGGCGCCGGCCTCGCGCGCGCACTCCTGTGTGCCATCGGTGCTGCCGCCATCGACCACGATCACGCGGTCGACCACCGCACGCGGCAGTTCGGTGACGACCGGCCCGATCGATTCTGCTTCGTTGAACGTGGGAATGACGACGGCAACCTGCGTGATTCGCCTCCCACCATCCTTATCGCGGGCCAATGCACCTGCGCGAAGTCGCGTGGTCCGACTGTTTAAAGACTCCACCGCAGCCCGCAGCTCGCACAGGCATCCGACGGTTTGTTGGACTTGAGCGCCTTGCGGAAATCGCGATAGGCCGGCCCGGTCCAGATTTCGCGCAACGTCTGCTGCGTGGCATCGCCGAGCGTGTAATTTTCATAACCGCGCTGGGAGAACGGCGCGATGCAGCATGGCAGCGCGCGCCCATTGGCGGTGAAGTACATGACCGTCCACGGCCGCCGGCACAACGACCAGGGCGAACCGTCGTCTTGTCGTTTCAGACTCATGCCGGGCTCGGCGGCGCCGCCCGAGGCCGAAAACGTGATGCCGAGCGATTTAGCCAGTTCGGTCGCGCGATCGATATGGGCGGCTTCTTCGCCGGAGAGCCGCTCGTACAGGGCCTGGTCCGGCCGCGCCAAGCCGATCGAGTTCTCCTTGAAAAAGACCAGCCGCTGCAGATGGACTTCCTTGATGCCGGTCTCGGCGGCGAGCCTGACGAAATCCGGCAGCTCCTCGACGGTCTCCCGCAAGCCGGTGAGCCACGCCGATACCTGCGGCTTGTCATGGCCCTCGCGCTCCTGCAGTTCGCGGAAGACACGGACGTTCTTCAGGATGCGGTTGAAATAATTCTTGCCGCGGATCGCCTTATAGCTCTCGGCGTTGGCCGCGTCGAAGGAGACGCGCAGTTCGTCGAGCCCAGCGGCGATGAGCGCCCGGCCGTTGCGCTCGTTGAGCACCGTGCCGTTGGTGTTGAACAATACGTATGTGCCGCGGTCCTTCAGATAACGGACCATGCGCGGCAGGTTCTTCACCAGCATGGGTTCGCCGACGCCATGCAGCACCGCGCGATTGAGTCTTTTTATCTGATCGACGATCGAAGTGAAGAGCTCCCAGCTCATGTCGGCCGGAGGCTCGAGTTCCTCATAGGTGCGCGGGCAGGTCGTGCACAGAAGATTGCAGCGGTTGGTCGTCTCCAGATAGAGACAGACCGGTTCGTGCTCCGGCAAATCGCTGTCGGTTTCGACGCTCTCGAAGTAGCGCTGAGGGTCGACCGCCTGTTGTGATGTCGGATTGTCCATATTACCCCGGCCCCGATTCCGATCGTCGCGCTTTCTACGCGCGCTTTCTTTCAGCCTGCACAACGTCTTCTTTGCCACGGCCAAAGTCGCCATCCGGCCACACCCGGTTGAGCAAGGCCGCCGTGTGGCGGGCGTGATGTGGCCGCGACGTGTCCGCATCTGGATAGCGGCTCACCGGCTCAGCCCGGTGAAGCTCGCCGTGCAGCCGGCGCAAGCAGTCAATATCGTCCACGTCGTACCATTCGGGGAGCACATGCACGTCGAGTTTGATCTCGCGAGCGCGCTCGAGCGTTTGCTCGGTGACGCGTTCGGTGCTCCAGGCGATGTCGTCGAACATGTGGCGGTGAGCCGCCTTGAGGCCCAGCAGATAGTAACCGCCGTCGTTCGACGGGCCGAGCACGGCGCGGTCGCCTGGCTGTGCCAGCATCTCGGCCGTCTCATTGAGCAGCGCCGTCGGCAAAGTGGGACTGTCGGCGTTGAGCACCACGGCCGCGGCGTGACCGCGCCCGAAAATTTCGCCGATGGTGTGGTACAGGCAGTCGCCGAAATTCGGCAGCCACGCGGGAATCAATCCGATGGTTGCTGAGAGGTTTTGGCGGAAAAAATCCTCCGACCCGGGCGGTCCGTAAGCCGCGTAGGCCGCGATGCCGGCGCGCGGTGCAGCGTCACGTGCGGCCAACAGCATGTTGTCGGTGACGTCTTGCAGGAACGCGGTATTGAGCGCCGCTGCTTCATCGTAACTGAGCGGCGGAACGAGCCGCGTCTTGGCGCGTCCCGGTGCCGAAGCCTTGGCCATTACGGCAATGCCGCAGGTCGCCACCGCGGCCCGTGGGCGCGGATCAATGCCTTCGTCTACAGCAATAGAGTCGTTGGCGCGGCCGAATCGGCTTGCATGGTCCATGCGATGCCCCCATCCAGACCCAATATGATCGATAACAACACAATAATGATTGCTTGGCAGAGTGCCGCGAAAAGGGCCAATCAATCCTTACAAGTCGGCAAACACCAAAAAGTTATTCTCTTCACCAATTCGTGATCGGCTAATTACGGGCGAGTGCGATGCGGATAGTCGCGTCGCTCGGCAGGGCGGTTATGTCTTTTGCCTGCCAGGTGGGCGCATCGGCGTATTCGCCCGAGTCCATGTCGAGCGATACCAATTGCCGGCCCTCGATGCCGACGACTTCGAGGGGCACTGCGACGGGCCGCCCGAACCATCCCCAAAATCTGCTGTAAGAGACGATCAGCTCGATATTGCCCTGCGGCGTACGCACGACTTGCCAGACATGGCCAAGAGTCGAGGAATTCTCATTAAGTACCGGTAGCCCGATGAGGTCGCCGACGCGAACCGGCTGCGGAAAGCGCTTGAGCATGCGCTCGTTCATCGGCATCGGATGTTGCGCATCCATCATGCCGGTCGGCGGCACCATGGCTTGAGCCAGCATGGTTTGGGCCGGCATCGGCGGCGGGCCACTTGCGGACGCGGTCGCCTCAGCCGGCAAGCCGGTTGCGCGAGCGAGCCCCAAAGCCAGCGCCAGGATCCAGATTCTCTTTGCGCAAATCATCGGGCGGTTCTCCCAGTTCAAAAACGCCACGCGAATTTGTGAAGGCGCTGAGCTTGCGACCGACTTCTTGCAACCGTACTGTCCAGTCGTCGCGTGAGCAATGTGGGGAATGAAGCTCGCGCCTCGATCACTCTGCCACCGTCGCTTACTGACGTTTCCGTCTGCATAAGGCCAACGATCGCGGAATCCTTTTCGATGTCAACGGCGGCCGTCACATCGATTGCACGCAATGAGCGGCGCCTTCATCCGCTGCCGCTGCGCATCATGCATTGGATCAACGCGGTCGCCATTTTCATCATGATCGGCAGCGGCTGGAAGATCTACAACGACGACGTGATTCTCGGCTGGCTGCATTTTCCCGACGCCCTCGTGATCGGCAAGTGGGCGCAGTACGGCCTGCAATGGCATTTCTTTGGAATGTGGATCTTCGTGCTCAACGGCATTGCCTATCTGACATACGGCATAGCCACGGGCCGATTTCGGCAAAAGTTGTTTCCCATAACGCTCAGCGAGCTTCTCGCCACGGTGAACGACGCGCTGCACTTTCATCTGGCCCACGACGATCTGACGGTCTACAACGCGGTACAGAAAATTCTCTATGTCGGCGTGATCCTGGTCGGCATTCTGATCGTGATTACCGGGCTGTGCCTGTGGAAGCCGGTGCAGTTCTCCGAACTCGCCAGCCTGTTTTACAATTTCCAGACCATCCGGGTGATTCATTTCCTGTGCATGGCGGCGATCGTGGGCTTCATCGTCGTGCATGTGTCGCTGGCGCTCTTGGTGCCGCAAACCCTTGTCGCCATGGTGACGGGCGGGCCTGTGGTGAATGGCGTCGCGGCGCTCGCCGCAGAGCCAGTGCTACCGCCAGAGCCAGAGCCCGCGCCGACGCCTTTGCCCGAGCCGCCGCCTACGCCTGCGCCGCCGGCTGCCGTGGAGCCGCCCGTTGCGGATTCGCCTCCTCTCGGCCCAACAAACGATCCAACGCAGTGACGCGGTGATACGATGACCATCCGAACGCGCACGCCATCGATCTTTCGGCCGCAAAAGCCGATCGACCAGAATGTGCTCACGGCAAATCGGGCGCTGGTGGATAACATCAATCGCCGCAACGTGCTGCGCGGCGCCGTCAGCCTCGGCGCGCTCACGCTATTGACCGGCTGTGATGTGACTGAAGAACCTTCCGTGCAAAGCGCCCTGCGCGCGGTGTCGTCGTGGAACGACGGCGTGCAAGAGCTTTTGTTTCGCAGAAATCATCTGGCGCCGACCTTCAGCCCGGCGCAGGTCGTCAAGCCGCCGCGGTTCAACGCCCATTTCGATATCGAGGATGTCGATCCGATCGACGGTGCGACCTGGAAACTGGAATTGGCCGGGCTGATCTCCGACAAACGGCCCTGGACCGCCCAGCAGATCTACCAATTTCCCGAGCAGGAAGTGATCATCCGTCACATCTGCGTCGAGGGATGGGATTACATCGGCCAATGGTCCGGCCCGAACCTGCGCGCCTTCTTCGAGCGCGTCGGCGCCGATACGACGGCGAAATACGTCTATTTCATCTGCGATGACGACTATACCGAAAGCATCGACATGGCGACGGCATTGCACCCGCAAACCATACTCGCCACCAAATATGCGGGCGCGCCTATCACCG
This sequence comes from Xanthobacteraceae bacterium, assembly GCA_049584975.1. Lineage (GTDB taxonomy): Bacteria > Pseudomonadota > Alphaproteobacteria > Rhizobiales > Xanthobacteraceae > BOG-931. The sequence goes on from JBAUYV010000274.1 coordinate 47,997, forward strand.
ATCCTTTCGGTTTTCCGCTGCGGCTGCGCACATCCACCAAGCTCGGCTACAAGAACGCGAAGTGGGTCAAGGCGATCGAAGTCACGAACGACTTCCGCGAGACGTTTTGGAGCAAACAGGGCTTCAATTGGTTCGCGGGGATTTGAAGTTCTCGCACACCGTTACCGCCGCACGTAAATCCGCCACCGGCCTTCGCGGTTCTCGGCCAAGCGATAGTCGGGGCTTGAGGCGAATGGGTTGTTATTCCACGCTTTGTCCTGCGGCACGACGACGACGACATCGCAGCCGTATTTGTTCGCCATCTCACTCACATCTTCCGGCGTGCCTTCGCCATCGAAGATCCGGATGAATTGTTCGTTGATCGCTTCGCGGCTCTCGGCAGGCAGTGGCGCAAACGCGAGCGCCAACTCGCGGCCGGCAAAGCAAGAGCTGCGGTTGGCCAGCAAGGCCCAGGACAAATTCACCGGCCAGGGCGTCAGGTCCTGTAGGAACAGCGGATTGTTGGCCACGCGGTTGGTGGGACCGGCATAGCGGCGCACCGCCTCCCACAATTGCGGCGTTTGTGCAAACACCTCGCCGTCCGCAGCCGTATCGCCGGTGAAGTTGTATCGGATCAACTGTTCCGTAGCGGGCAGGCTCAGAATGAGGCCGCCGAGCGCGCAGCCGGCGATGAGTGCGCGTCGCGGCGCGCGTAGCATTCCGGCGGAAGCGACGGCGATGAGGATCACGGCCGCGGGCAAAACCGCGCGCAGCCCCAAATCGTTGACGTCGCCAAGGGTGCTGGCCAAAAGCCAGGAGCCAACAAGGCCGGCGGATGTGAGACCGGCCAGCGCGACGAGTGCGGTCCTTTCCAGCGGCGGCAAGGCGCTCCGCAGAGCGAAGACGAGCGCAATCGTGCCCGCAATGAAGGTTGCGGGAAATTCGAGCGGCAGCTCGATCAGCCAATAGGCCGGCAGGTCGAGCACGCGACGCAACACATCCGGGAACAAGTGGCCAAGAACCTCGAACGGACGAATGACGACCGGCGTTGCATCTGCGCGCGCCGCCGTCGCGGCCAACTGATCGACCACGAACGGAGCGACGAGGCAGGCCGCGAGTACGGCAGCGACCGCCATCGCGGCGGCAAATCGGAGGCGGCCGGCGGATTCGATGCCGGCAAGCAAAAACGATCCCGCGAAAAGAGCCGCAATCGCAAGGGTCACGCCGCCCACATAGGTGGAGCTTTCGAAACCCGCGGCCACGGTCAGAACCAGCGTCGCCAGAACGCCGGGGCTCGGCCGTTGTGCGCATCGGGCGACGAGCAGCATCGCCATCACCACGCATGAGGCCGACATCAAATGCTGAGGAACCCACGCGGCCTGAAACAGCCAGCCGGCAAAGCCTTTCGAGTGCGCCAAAAACGGCATCAGCTCGCGCGAGCCCGATATCCAGCTGAACAGGCCGCGCAGCGACGTCGCGGCGGCCAGCATGACGACGAGGATCGCCGCGCGCGCATCTTTGCTGAGCCAAACCGCGAGCCCCATCATCAGGGTGAGCGATGCAAAGGCCGTAAACCAGGTCAGGCCGATATCGGCCTCCCAGCCGCTTGCGCGCAGCGGCAACGCAAGCTCGGCAGCGCTGAAGTGCCAGAGGTAATAATAGGTCAGCCGGCTCGCCGCGCCGGCTTCGCCGAAGATCGGGTTGACCGGCGGCAGGCCCTGCCGCGTCATCGCGTCAATGATCGCGATCTTGGAATGATCGAAGATCGCGTCGGCCACATTCACGCCCGCGCCGCTGAATTTGGGCACGATCGCCGCGGCCGGCGCGAGCGCCAGCAGCGCTGCGGCCGCCGTGGCAGCCATGGCCCACGCCGGCACCAGAGGTGATTGGCTCGAATCGCTTTCCCGCTTGGGTCCGAACAACGACAAGCCGCTCGCAACAACGCAGAGCGCCGCAACGCCCGTGACCGCCGCCGGGGAAAATCCGATCAGATAAAATACCGGCAGCGTTGCGGCGCTCGATACCGCCCAGCCGAGGACCGGCGCAGCGCCCATGGCAAGCGTGCGCGGCAGGAGGTGGCGGGCAAGCGCGTAACCCAGCAACGACCAGAATGCGGTCGCGACGATCGCGCAAAGCCCAGCATTGACCAGAGATGCCATTTGGGACCGAGCCGTAGCCTGCGGCGGATCAGTTCAATTGCCGTTAGCCCGGGTAAGGCTTGCGTTCAACGCCATTCTGTTTTTACCGCCGGTGATATAGAAATATTAGAGCACGCGAAACGGGGTCACGGGGTGCAAGCCTACGCGGTAACAATGATGCGTCACCGCTTGGTCAGGAGTTCGGCCGTGGATCGGTCGGGCATTATGGCGCTGGCAGGTGCGGCGCTGTTGGCGAGCGCGGCGGCCGCGCAGGCAGGGCCGTGCACCAAACAAATCGCCGAAGTCGAGCGGCAGATCATGCAATTGCAGGCAACCCCGTCGCCCTCGGGCGCCGGACAGCCTAGCGCTCCGCAGACGGTGGGCGCCCAGCTCCACCACCAGCCGACGCCCGGCTCGGTCGAGAGTGCGCAAAGCAAGGCGGCCGCGGATGCGTCGGCGGCACTCGGGCGTGCGCGCAAGGCCGATGCGGCGGGCGACGCTGCCGCTTGCGCAGCTGCCATCGATGAAGCCAAACGCCTTTATGGGATCGATTAGTACGCGTCTTCCGTATAGATCGGATCGACTGAGCCGCGCCACGGCCCGTTGTATTTCGCCAATAGCTCTTGGGCCGGCGTGGTGCCGCGGGCAAGGCGATCATCCAGCACCTCGAGAAAACGCGTTTCATCCTGACCGGACACGTCGAAGCGCTTGCGGCGCGCGAGGCCGGCGCGGGCGAGCTTGAGGACTTCGGTGGCGAGTTCAAAGACCGTGCGGCCGCGCACCTTCGCGGCAAGGCCAAGCCTGGGCACGTCATCGCGCAGTTGTTGCCGCTCCTCGGCAGTCCAGTTCTTGGCGAGGTCCCAGGCCGCGTCGAGCGAAGCGTCGTCATAAAGAATGCCGACCCAAAGGGCCGGCAGCTCTGACAGGTTCGGTAGCGGCCCCGAGTCGGTCCCGCGCATTTCCAGATAGCGCTTCAGCCGCACCTCCGGGAAGATCGAGCTGATGTGGTTCGCCCAATCCGAAATGGTGGCGCGCGTGCCCGGCATGGCCGGCAGTTTGCCGGCGAGCAGGTCGCGGAATGATTGGCCGGCGACGTCGACGTATTCGTCGCCGTGCTTGACGAAATACATTGGCACGTCGAGCGCATAATCGACCCAGCGCTCGAAGCCCATGCCCGGCTGGAAGGCCCACGGCAGCATACCGGAGCGGTCGTTATCGGTGTGGCGCCAGATTTCCGAACGAAAGGAGAGAAACCCGTTGGGCTTCCCGTCGGTGAACGGCGAGTTCGCGAATAAGGCCGTGGCCACCGGCTGCAGCGCCAGTGACACGCGCAGCTTCTTGACCATGTCGGCTTCGGAGGAGAAATCCAGATTGGTCTGCACTGTGCAGGTGCGATACATCATGTCGAGCCCGAGCTTGCCGACCTTCGGCATGTAGGCGGTCATGATCTTGTAGCGCCCCTTGGGCATTCTCGGCATGTCGGCGCGCGTCCAGTCCGGCGTCATGCCGATGCCGAGAAAACCGATGCGCAGCGGCTGCGCCACTTCGCGCACTTGCGCCAGATGTGCCGTCAGCTCGCGCGCGGTCTGGTGCACGGTTTCGAATTGCGCGCCGGAGAGTTCGAACTGGCCGCCGGGCTCGAGCGTGATCGCGCCGCCGCCGGTGACGTCATAAAGGCCGATCACGTTGGGGCCTTCCATGATGGGGTCCCAGCCCAGAATGGTCTGCATGCCTTCGAGCAGCGCGCGAATGCCGCGCTTGCCCTCGTAGGGCACCGGGCGGTGTCCTTCGAGCGTGAAGGCAAACTTCTCGTGCTCGGTGCCGATGCGGAATTGCGACTTCGGCTTGACGCCTTGCGCAATCCAAGCGACGAGCTCGTCCCGCCGCTCGATTGGCGTCAGGTCGACTTGATCACGCGCCATACGGGAGTCCCAGCAGAAATGGGCCGCGACCTTACACGCGGCATGTGACAAAGGCCAATGCGGCTTTCATCGCGCTCAGGCCACCGCCTTGCGGACGCTTGGGGGGAAGCGGCCGTAGAAGGTTTCGTCCTTTTTCGCCATATCGAGCAAGAGCTTGGGCGGTTTGAAGCGCGCCCCATAGCGTTTGGCGAAGTCGCCGCAAAGCGCAACGAATGATTTTGTACCCATGCCATCGATGTAAGAGATGGTGCCGCCGGTGAATGGTGCAAACCCGAAGCCGAGGATGGAGCCGACATCGGCTTCGCGCACGTCGGTGACCACGCCTTCTTCGATGCAGCGGGCGGTTTCGAGCGCTTGCACGACCAGGAGTCGTTGCTTCAGCTCGGTGACGCTGATCGTGTCGGGATCGAGCTTCTTCGGCTGCAGATCGGCGAGGCCGGGCCACAATCGCTTCGGGCCGGCCTGCGGATAATCGTAAAAGCCTTTGCCGTTCTTGCGGCCCAAGCGCCCGCGCTTCTCCACCATCTCTTCGAGCAGCGCCTTTTGCCGTGCGTCGACGGCATCCGCGCCGAGGTCGGCTTCGGTCGCCTTGAGGATCTTCCACGCAAGATCGACGGCAACTTCGTCGTTGAGCGCCAACGGGCCGACCGGCATGCCCGCCATGCGGCCGACGTTTTCGATCATCGCGGCGGGCACGCCTTCGCTCAGCATCAAATGGCCTTCGCGTAGATACGTGCCGACCACGCGCGACGTATAGAAGCCGCGCGAATCGTTGACCACGATCGGGGTCTTGCGGATGGCGCGCACGTAATCGAGCGCGCCCGCAAGGGCCGCTTCTCCGGTGTCCTTGCCGAGGATGATCTCGACCAAGTTCATGCGCTCGACCGGCGAGAAGAAATGTATGCCGATGAAACGCGCGCGATCCTTGCACGCCGCCGCCAGCGACGTAATCGGGAGCGTCGAGGTGTTGGAGCCGAAGATAGTTTGTTCGCCGATCACATTCTGGGCGCGGCCGATCACCTCTTCCTTGACCTTGCGGTCTTCGAACACCGCCTCGATGACGAGATCGCAGCCCTTCAGCGCCACGTAATCGGCCGTGGGCGCGATGCGCGCCAGCAGCGCGTCACGCTCGGCGGCGCTGGCGCGGCCGCGCTTGACCTGCTCGTCCATGAGCGCCTGCGAATGCGCTTTGCCGTTCTCGGCCGTTTCCGGATCGCGGTCGACGAGCACTACATCGAGGCCCGCGAGCGCACTCACATAGGCAATGCCGCCGCCCATAAAGCCAGCGCCGAGCACGCCGATTTTCTTGAAGGTCTGGCGCGGCACCGCGGCCGGACGCCGCGCGCCCTTGTTGATGTCTTGCAACGAGACGAACAGCGAGCGGATCATTGCCGCCGCTTCGGGCGAGCGCAAAATCTTGGCGAAGTAGCGCGACTCGACGCGCAGCGCCTGGTCCATAGGCAACTGCAGGCCCTCGTACACCACCTGCATGATGGCACTTCCCGCCGGGTAGTTGTCGTAGGTCTCGCGGCGATAGATCGCGTTCGCGGGCGTGAACACTGCCACTCCGGCTTTGGATTGGACCGGCCCGCCCGGCAGTTTGAAACCCTCGAGGTCCCACGGCGCTTTGGCCGTCGGGCTCGTCGCAATCCAGTTTTTTGCCGTTCTCAGAAGATCGCCCGCGGGCACCACCGCGTCGATGAGTTTCAGGGTCTTGGCGCGGTCGACGCTGATCTGGTCGCCCTTGAG
>JBAUYV010000275.1:0-9336 GCA_049584975.1 Xanthobacteraceae bacterium
CATTGTTGGCCTGCAGTCGCGCCTCAAGAGCAAGAGGAGCTAAGCCATGGCGGTCGAGAAAACCGACGTTGTGATCGTCGGCGCTGGCGCTGCGGGCGGTATCCTGGCGGCTGAGCTAGGCAAAGCCGGCATCAAGGTCATAGGGCTCGAACGCGGCCCGCGCCTTAAGACGGCCGATTTCGAACCACACGACGAGCTGCGCTACTACCAGCGCCAGGACTTGCGGCCCGATCCCAAGCGGATGCCGGTCACTTGGCGGCCGAACACGAATTCGACCGCCCATCCGATACCGTCACAGAATAACGGCAATCAGGCCGGCGGTGGCACCGTCCACTACGGGGCAGTCTCCTGGCGCTTCCACGAGGACGATTTCCGCGTGCGCTCGCAAACCATCGAGCGCTACGGCGAAGCGGCTATTCCAAAAGATTCATCCATTATCGACTGGCCGTTGTCCTACGCCGATCTCGAACCCTACTACGATCGCGCCGAGTATGAACTCGGCGTGTCGGGCAAGGCCGGCAATCTGAAGGACCAAAAGATTGACGGCGGCAACGTGTTCGAGGCGCCGCGGCAACGCGAATATCCGCTTCCGCCGCTGCTCATCGATCAAGTCGGCGTCAATTTCAATGCCGCTGCCAAAAAGATCGGCATGCATCCATTCTCGACGCCGCACGCGATCCTTTCCCAACCGTACAACGATCGGCCTGGCTGCACTTACTGCGGCTATTGCCAGGCGTTCGGCTGTCACGTCGGTGCGAAATCATCGATCCTGGTCACCAAGCTTCCGGAAGCCGACGCCACCGGCAATTTCAAGCTGATCACCGGCGCGGTGTGTTATCGCGTCAATTCGGACAACAGCGGCAAAGTGACGGGCGTATCGTATTACGGCCCAGGTAGCTCGGACAACACGATCGAGGCTGAGATCGTCATCCTCGCGCCGTTCATCTACGACAACGTGCGCCTGCTGCTACTGTCGAAGACCGAGAAGTTCCCCAACGGGCTTGCCAATTCGAGCGGGCACGTCGGCAAGCACATCATGGCCCATATCGGCGCGCGCGGATTCGCGGCGTTCGATGACCGTCATGTCAACGTCTACATGGGGCCGAGCGCGCAGAAAAATTCGCTGGACGACTACAACGCCGATAATTTCGATCACAAGGATCTCGGCTTTATCCGCGGAGCCCAGATTTCGGCGGGGCCGGCCGGTCTCGAAGGCGGGCCGCTCGGTACCGCGATGAGCATGCCTCCGCCTCCCGGCGTGCCACGCTGGGGCGCGCAGTACCGCGATTTCATGGCCAAGTACTACACGCGTTACGTGGGGCTGACCGGACAGACGGAGAATTTGCCGTATGCGGATCAGATGATCGATCTCGATCCGCACGTCCGCGATGCCTGGGGCCTGCCGGCGCCGCGGATGACCTACGATTGGCGGCGGCCGAATGAGGTCGCGCGCATCGAGTTCATCAACAAGAAGCTGATGGAAATCGGCCAGGCCATGGGCGCGGCGCACGTCTGGACCGCGCCGTTCGGCCCCGGCTCTCCTGGTGCTCACCACCAGGGCGGCACGCGCATGGGCGGCAACCCGCAAGAGTCCGTGGTGAACAAATACAGCCAGAGCTGGGATATTCCCAACTTGTTCATCATGGGCTCATCCACCCACCCGACGATGAGTGGATTCAATCCGACGCTCACAATTCAGGCACTGGCCTACATGACCGCGGACGCCATCGTAAATCGCTACAGGAAGAATCCGGGGTCCTTGTTATAAGATACGAAGCTTCTACGGGCTTCGAATGGCATTATTGCCCGCGATTCGCGGGCCGATCGCGGACTTGGCGTCTCGCGCGGTTCGCGCTATGGAAGAGCCAGATCAATTGGCGGCCATCAGGACCGCTTTTAGGGGGAAACCATGAAACGACTTGCCCTTGCGCTCGCCGCCATTCTTGTCTTTGCCTTCGCGGCTGGGGCGTCGGCGCAATCGCCGATCATCATCAAATTCAGCCACGTGGTCTCGCCCGATGCGCCCAAGGGCAAGGCCGCGGTGTTGTTCCAGCAACTCGCCGAGAAATACACGAACGGCAAAGTGCAGGTCGAGGTCTACCCGAATTCTTCGCTCTACAAGGACAAGGAAGAGCTGGAGGCCCTGCAGCTCGGCTCCGTGCAGTTGTTGGCGCCATCCATTTCCAAGTTTGGCCCGCTCGGCGTCAAAGAATTCGATGTCTTCGATCTGCCCTATCTGATGAGCGACGATGCGCACGCACGGCAAATGATGGCAAGCCCAATAATGGCCGATCTGAATCAGAAGCTCGAAGCCAAAGGTGTGTCGCCGCTCGCTTACTGGGACAATGGTACTTACGTGTATACAGCAAACAAACCGCTGATCATGCCGGAGGATTTCCGCGGCATGAAAATGCGCATCCAGGGCAGCAAAGTGCTTGACGCTGCGTCGCGCCAGCTTGGCGCCATTCCGCAGATCATCGCGTTCGGCGAGCTCTACCAAGCCCTGCAGACCGGGGTAGTTGACGGCGAAGACAACGTGCCGTCGAACATCTGGACGCAGAAATTCTACGACGTACAGAAATATCTGACCGTGTCCAACCACGGACGACTCACTTACTCGCTCCTCACCAACAAGAAATTCTGGGATTCGCTTCCGGCGGATGTGCGGGAGCAGCTGGACGGCGCCGTAAAGGAATCGACCGACTTTTTCGACGCCACCGCCGCGAAGGACAACGTCGATGCGTTGGACCGGATCAAGGCCGCTGGCAAGGTCGAGGTACACGTGCAGACCGAGGCTGAAAAGAAAGCCTGGATTGCCGCCCTGATGCCGGTGCACAAGGAAATGGAAGCCCGGTTCGGCAAAGATTTCATCGAAAAGATCTACAAGGCTTCCGGTTTCGTTCCACCGCAGTCCTAAAGTGTCTGGTCCCTTCCGGGTTCGGGGAAGGGGCGTGGCTTGCGGGAACGACGGTGCTCAACCGCATCCTCGATCGGCTGGAAGAGTGGATCATCGCCACGCTGATCGGCGCGGCGACGATCATCACCTTCGTCGCTGTCGTTCACCGCTACGGTGCCAGCAACTCCGCGGTTCTGGCGCGATGGGCCGCGGCGCATCACCTCGTGCTTCTGCATGACGCGGCCGACTGGGTCTACGTCAACCTTGCTGCGCTCCATCTGTCCTGGGCGCAGGAGCTTGCCACCTACATGTTCGTATGGATGGCGAAATTCGGCGCCGCGCTCGGCGTGCGCACCGGCATCCACGTCGGGGTCGACGTGTTCGTGAAACGGCTAAGCCCCGCGGCGCGCAAGCCGGTGATCGTGTTTGCGCTTCTCTGCGGTGCGCTGTTCACCGGCGTCATTGGCACGCTGGGCGCCGTCTACGTCTACGAGCTTGATCCCGACCAGGTCTCACCGGAGCTCGAATGGCCGAGCTGGATCATCTATCTGTGCATCCCGCTCGGCTCCTATCTGATGTGCTACCGTTTCCTCCAGGTGATGTGGCGCTATCTGCGCACCGGCGTCGTGCCGCATCAGGCGCACGGAATTGATTACGAGGCACCGCAGGACGCGGTGGCTGCGGCCGAGCCTCTCGGAGGGCCGGCGTGATGACAGCGATCTCCGGAATTTCCAAGCCGAGCAAATCGCGCGCGTTCGGCGACTCCGTTACAGCGGCGTTGATCGTCCTTATTCCGATTGCGCTTGCTGTCGTTTGTTTCGCGGCTCGGCTGCACGTCATTGAGCTGTCGCACACCGTGCGCGCCGAGCTGTTGTTCGCGTTGCTGCTGGCGCTCATGGCGTCCGGCATGCCGATCTCGATTGCGCTCGGGCTTTCGGTCCTCGTCTATTTGTTCATCCTTTCCGACGTCGATCCGAAGATGGTTGGGCTGAAATTGTTCACCAGCCTCGACCGTTTCGAGATCATGGCGATTCCGTTCTTCATTCTGGCCGGCAATCTGCTGACGACCGGCGGCGTCGCCCGGCGCATGATCGACTTCGCGACGTCGCTGATCGGGCACTGGTACGGCGGCCTTGGGCTCGCCGGCGTCGTCGCCTGTGCGCTGTTTGCGGCGATTTCCGGTTCGTCGGTCGCCACCGTGGTCGGCATCGGCTCCATCATCCTGCCGGCCCTTGTGCAGAAGGGATATCCGCCGCGGTTCGGCGCCGGTGTCATCGCCACGTCCGGCGCGCTCGGCATCCTGTTTCCGCCCTCCATCAACCTCGTCATCTTCGCGGTGGCGACCAGCGGCATGCAGCCGCATGGGCCCACCGGCGCCGGGGTCGATTCCGCTTCAGTCGGGCAGTTGTTCATTGCCGGCCTGGTGCCGGGGCTGATTCTCGCTGCGATGCTGGGCGCGGTGACGTGGTATCGCGCCTGGCGCAACGATTATCCGCGCATGGAGCGCGCAACTTGGGGCGAATGCTGGCGCGCTTTTCGCCAGAGTTTCTGGGGCCTTTTTCTGATCGCGCTAGTGCTGGGCGGCATCTACACGGGCCTGTTCACGCCGACCGAAGCCGCCGCCGTCGCGGCGGTCTACGCGTTCATCGTCGCGGTTTTCGTCTACAAGGGCCTTAAGCTTTCCGAAGTACCGGCGGTACTGCTCAAGGCCGCGTCCATGAGCGCGATGATCCTTTATATCATCACCAACGCCGCGGTGTTCTCCTGGCTGTTGACGTCAGAGCAAATCCCGCAGTCGATGGCCGAATGGATGACCGCCCAGGGCTTCGGCATGGTGGCATTTTTGCTCGTCACCAACATCGTGCTGCTCGCCGCCGGCAACTTCATGGATCCCGCCGCCATCACGTTGATCATGGCGCCGATTCTCTTTCCGATGGCGGCGGCGCTCGGCGTGCATCCGGTCCACCTCGGCGTCCTGATGGCGGTGAACATGGAAGTTGGGCTCTGCCATCCGCCGGTCGGGCTGAACCTCTACGTTGCCTCCGGCATAACCAAGATGGGCATTGGCGAACTCACGGTCGCCGTATTGCCTTGGCTCGGCGCCATGCTGATCTTCCTGGCGATGGTGACCTATATCCCCGCGATCTCGCTATGGTTGCCGCACGCGCTCGGGATGTTGTGAGGACGGCCGGGGGGCGCGGCGCTCAAGCCGGCTGATACGCGCTTGCTATGCGCCGAAGTCGCTCGGCTTTAGCTCGATCGGCGTTCCGTGGGGGGTGCGCTCGCAGGCGTGCTCCCAGGCGTCGCGGGTGCGCGCGAGCGTGCGCGCGTCCGTCAGGCCCTTCTCGGCGACGATGCGTTCGAGCGTGGCGAGCCAGTGATGGTAATAGGTTTCGCCGGTGTCGGGGTCGCCGGCGGCCTGCGCTTTCTTGATTTCCTCGCCCAGCGTCGTCGCCCATTCCTTCCAGGTGAACAGGCCGCGCGCGTTGAGCGAGACCGCCAGCGCGAACGCCTGCGCTTCCCAGGGTTCGCCGAAAACCGGGCCTTCGGCGTTACGCGGAATGCTGCGGACTTCCTGCGTCGCACGCTGCGTGGCGGCGTCGGTCATGATTTACGCCGGCTCCAGATACGGCTCGAACGCCTCGATCGAGACCTTGAGGGTCGGATCGGTGTTCTCGCCCCATAATTCGCGGCCGTCGAACAAAACGGTGTAAAGCCATTGCGGGTTCTCGCCTTCGCCGATCGCCACGGTGTCGGGATAGACGTGACAGCCGCGCAGCGCCTCGATCACGCCGACCCTGTCCCGGGCGTAGCGCGGCAGGCGCGTGTGCGTCGCCGGGTGAATGTTCTTGGTGCGCACGCGATCGCCGGGCTTGAAGCGGGCGGCAGCTTGCGCTGGCCTGGCGAACGAGCCGCGCGTCAGCGTATTGGCAACGTCGCCGGCCTTGAGGGTTCGTTTCAGCGGTTTTCCGGGACGCAATGCATGGCCCGCCGCCAGCTCGTCGGCGCCGGCCAAACCCAGATCCACGATCATGTTCTCAAGCCGCGTCTCCCATTTTTTGTAATAGGAGCTCGTCAGATAAATATCCGGCGGCAACCGCTCGATGCCGGCGCGCGTCTGGTCGATGGTCCAGATGCCGGTGTAGCCCATGGCGCGGTTGAGCGCGAGCGTTCGCCCCTCCCACGGCGCGTGGAAGACCGGCTCGTTCGGCTCCGGCTCGACTTTGCCGAAACCGTGCATGCCGCCCATGTCATGGATGCCATCCATTACGCGGCCTCCTTCGGATTTTTAGGCAGTCCGGTCCCGATCATGCTGTCGCGCGTCACAAGCGCGGCGAGCTTCTCCTCGCTCCAGCCATCGGTGCCGGGCGGCCGCATCGGCAGCACGATGAAGCGCGTTTCCGCGGTAGAGTCCCAGACGCGGATTTGCATGTCTGCCGGCAGCTCGACACCGAAATCGGCGAGCACGCCGCGCGGATCGTTGACGGCGCGCGAGCGGTAGGGTGCCGATTTGTACCAGACCGGCGGCAACCCGAGCACTTCCCACGGATAGCAGGAGCATAAGGTGCAGACGATCATGTTGTGCAGCTTTGGCGTATTCTCGACCGCGATGAGATGATCGCCGACGCGATTGAGCAGGCCGAACGAAGCGACCGCCTTGCTGGCATCCTCGACCAGCGCGCGCTTGAACGCCGGATCGCTCCAGGCTTTGGCGACGACGCGGGCGCCGGTATGCGGGCCGACCTTCGTCTCATAGGCCTCGATGATGGCATCGAGCGCGGCCGGATCGACGTAGCCCTTCTCGGCCAGCACGGTCTCCAGCGCGCGCACGCGCAGCTGCATTTCGGAGAGCTCCGAGCCATGGTCGTGATGATCGTCGTGGTCGTGGTCGTCGGCCATTTGTGCGCTCCATTGCCCCGCGCCTTGATCCGCACAGTATAGTACGGTGCGGGCGCCATGCGAACCACGGCCCAGCAGATCGCCGATACTATCGACCGTGTGACCGCCGCTATTGGCCGAGCGGCGGCGTGGTGCTGTCTCTACGTCGTTCTGGTCGAGTTCGCGGTCGTTTGCATGCGCTACCTGCTCGGCATCGGTTCGATCAAGCTGCAGGAATCGGTGATCTACGCCCATGCCGGGCTGTTCATGCTGGCCGCCGCCTGGACGTTGCAGACCGACGGGCACGTGCGCGTCGACGTTTTTTATGCGCAGGCAAAACCGCGCACGCGCGCGCTTATCGACCTGATCGGCGCGCTTGTCTTCCTGTTGCCCTTCGCGGCGGTGCTCGCGGCGTTGTCGGTGCCCTATGTGGCGCGCTCCTGGGCCATTCTTGAAGGATCGCGCGAGGCGAGCGGGCTGCCCTTGGTCTATCTGCTCAAGACGCTCATTCCGCTGTTTGCCTTGCTCATGGGCCTGCAAGGCGTGGCGCAGGCGATCCGCGCCGCGCTGTTGCTGAGCGGGCCGCGCCGACAGCAATCGCGCTGACCATGGGGCTCGTGTCCGGAGAAGCGCTCGCCGTTGCGATGGTGGTCGCGGTGTGCGGGCTGCTGCTCGCGGGCTATCCGGTCGCGCTGACGCTCGCAGGCGTGTCGTTGCTGTTTGCGGCCGCGGGCGCCGCCGCCGGTCTGCTGCACCTTTCGCTGCTTGGCGCGCTGCCGGAGCGCGTCTTTGGCGTCATGACCAACGAGGTGCTGGTTGCCATCCCGCTGTTCATTTTCATGGGTGTGATGCTGGAGCGTTCGCGCATCGCGGAGGAATTGCTGGAAACCATGGGCCGTTTGTTCGGCGCACTGCCGGGTGGCCTCGGGATTTCGGTAATCGTGGTCGGCGTGCTCTTGGCCGCGGCCAAAGGCATCGTCGGCGCGACCGCGGTGACCATGGGACTGATCGCGCTGCCGACCATGCTGCGGCACGGCTACGACAAGGCGCTGGCGGCGGGCACGATCGCGGCGACCGCGACGCTGGCGCAGATATTTCCGCCGGCCACCGTGCTGGTGCTGCTCGGCGACCAGCTCAGCAATTCCTATCAGGCGGCGCAATTGGCGCAGGGCAATTTCGCGCCGCAAACCGTCTCGGTCGCTGACCTGTTCGCGGGTGCGATTATCCCGGGCCTCGTCCTCGTTTTCCTCTATATGCTTTATCTGATCGGCGTTGCGATCATTGTGCCGAAAAAGTCGCCGGCGATTGCGCCCGATCCCGCAGCACCGCACGGCTTCAAGCTGGCGCGCCGGCTCGTTGCGGCTCTCGTCGCGCCGATCGCGCTGATCCTCGCTGTGCTCGGCTCCATTCTCGGCGGCGTAGCGACGCCGACCGAGGCCGCCTCGGTCGGTGCGGTCGGTTCGATTCTGCTCGCTGTGCGCAAGGCGGGCGCCGCCGGGTTGCTCATGCCCGTGATGCTGCGCACCACGCAAATCACCAGCATGATTTTTCTGATCCTGATCGGCGCGACGTTCTTCAGTCTGGTGTTCCGCGGGCTTGGCGGCGACGGCATGGTGGAGCGGGCGCTGACCGATCTGCCCGGCGGCGTCGCCGGTGCCACGCTCGCGGTCATGGCGGCGCTATTCCTGCTCGGCTTCGTGATGGACGCCTTCGAGATCATCTTCGTGGTGGTGCCGATTGTGGCGCCGGTGCTGCTGCAAATGCCCGGCATCAACCCGGTTTGGCTCGGCATCATGATGGCGGTGAACCTGCAGACCTCGTACATGCACCCGCCGCTCGGTCCGACATTGTTTTATTTGCGCGGCGTTGCGCCGCCGGAGGTGACGACCCGGCACATCTATCTCGGCATCATCCCGTTCGTGCTGATTCAGCTGGCGATGCTGGTGGCGCTCTGGTTCCTGCCCGGCCTTGCAACGTGGTTGCCGCATCGGCTGTATGGCTCGTGAATTTTACAGATCTCCGAGCCCGTACTCCTTCCACCGCGCCTGAACGCGTGCTTCGTCTTCGGCCGCGGGCTGCACGGTCGGCGGAAAGCGCTCGTTGGCCCATTGCGGGCGGCGCGGATTTTTCCACGAGCGCGTGGCGTCGATCAGCATGCGGTTCCACAGGCCGGTGCCGAGCTGCGCCACGTCGCGGTCTTCCATAGGCGTTGAGGGATCGATGGGCGAGCCGAAGATTCCCGGAAAGATCACCACGCCGCCCTCGCCGGCGTTGACGCGATGCGCGAACGCCCATTCGACCTGCTCGTCATCGGCCGGATCGATGTCCTCTTCCACGACGGTCACGTGCTTGTAGCGGTACTGGGCGGCGCTGTTGCCCCACAACGCCGCTGCGATCTGCTTGGGCTGGCCCTGATAGTGTTTTTTGATCTGGACGCGGAGATTGACGCCGTTGGTGATCGGTGGCGCGTAGACGTCGAGAATGCCGGGGATGCCGGCGCCGTTGAGAATGTTCCAGGCGATGGCGGCGCGCTGCACCGACGACATGACGCTGTTCTCGCT
>JBAUYV010000276.1:0-2253 GCA_049584975.1 Xanthobacteraceae bacterium
ACCTGGGGGCGAGAGCCGGCGATGCGATGAAAAACCAGCGCATGACCCCAAGACCAGCCAAAGCGCCCGCGAGCTGTGCGACTTGCCGCGAAGCTTCCGCTGTCTACTTATGCCGCCAGACTTTGAAGGCCGAGAGGACGAGGATCAGGACCAGCAGGGGTAGCAGCACAGGCGTCGGAACAATGCCGAGCAGTTGCCCGCCGATGAAACTCCCGACGATTGAGCCAATCGCCATGACCAGCACGAAGCCGCGATTTTCACCAAGAACGGCGAAGCTTCGATCTCGACTGTAGCGCGCGAAGCCGACTAACATCGTCGGCAGGCTCACCGCGAGCGATAGACTGCCCGCTAGTTTAATATCCGCGCCGAACAGGAGAACGAGCGTTGGGATTAGCAACTCGCCACCCGCCACGCCGAGCAGCGCGGCGACAATGCCGATGGCGAATCCCGCTACGACGCCAGCGACCATTTGCGCGGCTCCAATTAGAACCGCCGCAGAAGTCGCCTTACCATGGCCGAGCATCAGAACGACCGCGATCAACAGCAGCATAATCGCGATGACGCGATACAGGGTTTGCGAGGCCAGCTTTGTCGCCCATCCCGCGCCGAACCATGCCCCGAGCAAACTTCCCGCCAGCAGGTTGAGAATCACCGGCCAGTGCGCGGCGACCGACGCGAACGGCACCGCAGCCGCCCGAAACGGCAGAGCGGTGCCGACCACGATCAGACTCATGGCCTTGTTGAGGATCACCGCCTGCAGGGGTGGAAACCGAAACATTCCGATCAGGAGCGGCAACCGGAACTCCGCGCCGCCCAGACCGATGAGGCCGCCGAGTGCGCCGATAGCTGCGCCGCCGCCAAAAGCAGCAGGAGCGCCGCGAGACGCCGGAGACGATATGGACGGCGTGAGCATGGCATCTCGGGGCGTGATGTTTCCGCGACTATACCGCCACTCGCGACAAACGCACCCTCTCGTCTCGGTGCAGAAAATCAACACAATTGGAACAACGGTACGGGGTTGAGTTCATGCTGAGTTTTTGTTGCATAAATCTGGCCCAACAAGCGGGGCCTTTGCGAACGTCGATCAAATCGTGATCCGCTCGACCTCATCGAGCGTGACCTCATCGCCGGTGCGATCGTAGAGCTTGGTGGTGCGCGGGCTTTCGTGCGCGGCCATGGCTTGCGCGTTCTCCAAAGTGCCGCCGGCTTCGAGATAGGCGGTGATGCCCGTGGCGCGGAAGGTGTGGCAGCCAATCCGGACCCGCGTCCCGAGATCGGCGGCGCGGCGCTGAATCATGCGCCAGGCGTCGACGCGGTTCATCGCTTTGTCGGTCAGCATATCCGTGCGGCCGGCGGCGGAGTGGAAGAGGGGGCTCTTGCCGTCGTCACCAATGCCGGCGGCCTTGATGTAGGCATCCAGGTAGGCTTCGAGAGTGTGATGCGCCGGCATTTCATGGCGCTTGCCGCCTTTCTCGTGCAGACGGACCCACCAGCGCTTGCCCTTCGGATAGTAGTCCTCGACGCGCATGGCGACAGCCGCGCCGATGCGGGCAAAGGCGAAGGTCATCACCGAGATCAGCGCCCGGTCGCGCAGGCCGACCACGGTTGACGTGTCGATGCTGTCTAGCAGCTCGCGGGCCTGTTCGCCCGTGAGCACCGTGGTCTTGCCGGTTTTGACGACGTGCTTCGGACCGCGCACCGAATGCGCCGGATTGGTGGCGACCACCTGGCCGACGACGAGCCAGTCGAACAGCATGCGGATGGCGGCGAGGTGCTGCTTGACCGTCGGCTTCTCGAAATCCTTGCCGAGGGCCTCGGCGTAGGCCGCGACGTGCAACGGCTCGATATCGGCGATCTCGCCAATCTTGTGATGGTCGCACCAGGCGAAGAACCGGACGCAGGCGCGATGATAGGCCATGCGGGTATTCTTGTTGCGGATGGTGGCGGCGAAGAATTCGAGGAAGCGGCGGGCGGCTTGGTCGCCGGCGGAGGCGATCACCCGCGGCACCAGGATGCCGTCGCGCGAGGCGACAGCCAGGGCTTTGGACGGCGGGATTTGGACCTCTCGATTCAATGCGATTAGTGCAACATAACGTCCTTTGTACTAACCCGCTTCGCGGGAGCTGGTGAACTGGACCCCATTCGTAGGACCACGAGGGGTTGAATTTAAGGTGTAATCTCGCCTGCCCTTGTCCTTCAAGAATCAAGCTGCTTCTTGCTGCTTCTGTCTCAGCTGTGGGTATGTGGGCAACG
>JBAUYV010000277.1:0-17668 GCA_049584975.1 Xanthobacteraceae bacterium
ATCCCGCCCGAGCAACCGGGTAGGCGTGGGCAACAGGCCGATCGCCAAATCCGCAGCACTGACTCTTTGGCGGCAGCACTAGTAGGCTTCCGGTGATGAGAGTATGTTTCCCAAAAGCCAAAAAATAACCAGAAGAAAAGCGGGGGATGAGTCAAGGAGGACGCGATGACGCATTCAGCCTTCACGCACCCACACCCCACCCGCCGCAGCGTCCTCGAGTCTGTGGCGCTCGGCTCAGTCGCGACCATTGCCGCGCCATACGTCAAGGACAGTTACGCCGCCGGAACATTGGCGCTCGGCGTCTGGGACCATTGGGTTCCCGGCGCCAACAACGCGCTCACGGCGCTCTGCAACGAGTGGGGCGCAAAGAACAACGTCGAGGTGAAGATCGATTACATAACCTCGCAGGGCGAGAAGGACAAGTTGACGGCGGCCGCCGAGGCGCAAGCCGGCACCGGCCACGACATCATGTCCCACCGCGATTGGAATATCCGCATCCACGCCGACGTGCTCGAACCGCTCGACGACGTCGCCGGGGAGCTCATCAAACTATACGGCCCGATCAATCCGGTTGCTCAATATCTCGGCAAGCTCAAGGGCACCTGGCGCGGGGTGCCGGCCACGCGGGGAAGCCAGGTGAAGCCGTGCTGCTCGCGCTTCGATCTCTACAAGGAACATGCCGGCCTCGACCTGCGCGACCTGTTTCCTGCCGACGAGTCGAAATGGGACAAAGCGAGGATCGATACGTGGAGCTGGGATGCGTATCTCACGTCCGCTGAAAAACTTTTCAAGGCCGGCTATCCCGTCGGCTTGCCGATGGGCCAGACCAGCGATTCCGTCGACTGGGTCGGCGCGCTGTTCAACTCTTACGGCGTCGTCATGGTCGACGCCAGGGACGGCATCAAGATTAACTCCGACGATACGCGTGCGGCGCTGGAATTCCTCAAGAAGCTGATGGCGGTGAACCCCCCGGACGTTTACGCCTGGGACGATGCCGGCAACAACCGGTGGCTCATTTCCGGCAAGGGATCGAGCATCATGAATCCGCCGAGCGCCTGGGCGGTCGCCAAGCGTGACAACCCGAAAGTGGCGGAGAATTGCTGGACGCACCCGATGCCGCGCGGCCCAAAAGGCCGGTTCGTCGGGCAGCTTCCGCAATTCTACGGCTTGTGGGGTTTCTCGAAGAACAAGCCGGCGGCGAAGGATCTGCTGCTCTATCTCTCGCAAAAACCAGCGGTCGCCAAACTGGTGCAAGCGTCGTTTGGCTACGATCTGCCCGCCTTCAAGAGCATGTACGACCTCGACACCTGGAAGACCGTCGAGCCGCCGGTCGGCACCGTCTACGGCTATCCGCCGCGCGGCGACGAGCAGACCTCGATCGCCGGCGCGCCGGCGCGCTCCGAAGTCGGCGCGCAAATCTACAACCAAGCGATCAACACTGTCATGGTGGCCAAGTTCACGCAAGGCGGCGACAAGCTCGACGACGTGATCAAGTGGGCCGAGAACGAGCTAGAAGGGACGCTTCGCGCCTGAGCGTGCTGTGGGCGCTCGTGTAGAAAACCGCATGCCTGCCCGCGCGGCCGGCATGCGCGAGACGACATCTCGATGAGAGGCTGATCGCGAGATCAGCGGCGTGCGCATGGCCGACACCGTCCAGACATGGTCTCCCGGACTGCAGGGAATAAGCCCGCCGTCGTCTGCAAAGGGGGGTTTGCGATCGTTCATGCGGCGGCGCTCAATGACCGCCTTGCTGATGTGCCTGCCGTTGATCGTCATCATCGCCGGCCTGGTCGTCTATCCCGCCTTCTACTCGATCTATCTGTCGATGCTCAACAAGGCGCAGACGCGCTTCATCGGGCTCGGCAATTTCTACTTCCTCCTGTCGCGCGACGTTTTCTGGATGGTGGTGCAGCAGACCGTGATCTTCGCCTGCGGTGCGGTCTTCTTCAAAGCCCTGATCGGCCTGATCACAGCGCACCTCATCAACAACCTGCCCGGCAAGGGTCAGCGCAAGTGGCGCGGCATGCTTTTGGTGCCGTGGGTCATTCCGCTGGCGCTGTCTTCGCTGGGCTGGTGGTGGCTGTTCGATCCCACCCACTCCGCCTTCAACTGGATCGTCTCCGGGCTTGGATACAACGAAATTCCTTGGCTGAGCGATCCCTATTGGGCGCGCTTTTCGGTCATCCTCGTCAATGTCTGGTACGGGGCCCCGTTCTTTTTGATCATGTATCTCGCGGCGCTCAAATCGGTGCCGGAGCAGCTCTATGAGGCCGCGGCAATAGACGGCGCCAACGCCTGGCAGAAATTCCGCCACATCACGCTGCCGATGATGCGTAATATCATCGCCATTACGGTGCTGTTCTCGCTGATCGTCACATTTGCCAATTTCGACATCGTGCAGATCATGACAGCGGGCGGGCCGCGCAACACCACCCACGTGTTTGCGACTTACGCTTTCATGCTCGGCATCCGCTCCGGCGATCTGCCGTTGGGTGCCGCCACCTCGCTTTTCATGTTCCCGATTCTGGGCATCGCGGCGATTTTCATCCTGCGCGGCGTACGCAAGCGCGGCAGGGAAATCGGATGAGCACAGCCGCAATCGCAGCACGCACAGGGTCGGGTATTCGCCTTCACGCCAGCCTGCGGCGCAACCGCCGCTGGGCCCTGCTCACCTCCTATGTGTTTTTGGTCATATTCGCGATCTTCTTTCTGGTTCCTCCCTATTACATGGTCGTCACCGCCCTCAAGAGCGACGCCGAGGTGGCGCGCATGGCGACCAATCCATGGATCATTGCGGACGGCGTGACGCTCGATCAATTTAGGATCCTGCTGACGCAGACCGACTTCCTGATCTTCTTTAAAAATACTGTGATCGTGACGCTGTGCGTGGTCGCGATCACCATGGTGGTGAGCGTGCTCGCCGCCTTCTCGCTCGGCCGCATGAGGTTCTGGGGTTCGAGCATCCTGGCGACCGGCATTTTCCTCACCTACCTCGTACCCGACACGCTCTTGTTTCTACCGCTGTTCCAGATCGTCAAGGCTGTCGGACTGCTCAACTCCTACTGGGGCATGGTGCTGGTTTATCCGACGCTGACGGTGCCGTTCTGCACGTGGATCATGATCGGCTATTTCCAATCGATCCCGAAGGAACTGGACGAAGCGGCGCTGATCGATGGTGCGAGCCACATGCAGATGCTGACCAAAATCTTCATTCCGGTCGCACTGCCCGGCATCATTGCGGCGACGATCTTTGCCTTCACCGTGTCGTGGGCGGCCTTCGTCTATCCGATGGCGTTTCTGTATTCGGCGGACCAGCAGGTTCTGACCGTCGGGACGGTGACGAGCTTGATCCGCGGCGACGTTTACAAGTGGGGCATGCTCATGGCCGGCGCGCTCGTGGCCGCGGCGCCACCGCTTGTGATCTACGCCTTCCTGATGGACTACTACATCGCAGGCCTGACCGCGGGCGCCACCAAGGGCTGAACGAAGAGACCGACCAAGATGGCCGAAGTCGCATTGCGTCAGGTGACCAAGCGCTACGACGATGTCGAAGCGGTGCGCGGCATCGATCTCGATATTCCAAATAACGAATTCGTGGTGCTGGTCGGCCCGTCGGGCTGCGGCAAGTCGACCACGCTGCGCATGATCTCCGGTCTCGAGGAAGTTACCGCGGGCGACATCTATATCGGCGGTGCGGTCGTCAACGACCTGCCGCCGAAAGACCGCGACATCGCCATGGTGTTTCAGAATTACGCGCTTTATCCGCACATGACAGCATTCGAGAACATGTCGTTCGGCCTGAAGCTGCGCAAATTCTCCAAGGACGAAATCAAAAAACGCGTCGACCATGCGGCCCGCATTCTCGACATCACCGAGCTGTTGGACCGCAAGCCGAAGGCGCTGTCCGGCGGCCAGCGCCAGCGCGTGGCGATGGGACGCGCCATCGTGCGCAACCCGAAAGTCTTTCTGTTCGACGAGCCGCTGTCCAACCTCGACGCCAAGCTGCGCGTGCAGATGCGCACCGAGATCAAGCGCGTCCACCAGCTAGTCAAGACCACCACGGTCTACGTCACCCACGACCAGGTCGAGGCGATGACGCTGGCCGACAGGGTCGTGGTCATGAACAACGGCATCATTGAGCAGGTGGCGACGCCGCAGGAGCTTTATCATCAGCCGAGGACCCACTTCGTCGCCGGCTTCATGGGTTCGCCAGCGATGAATTTCATGCGCTGCCGCCTGGAGCGCAACGGCACGGGCTTGTGCGTCCGCGTTTCCGATGGCGTGAGCCTGCCGGTACCGCCGTCGCGCTCGGAGCGCTATCAGACGCTCAACGGCAAGGAACTCGTCTTTGGGCTGCGGCCCGAGCACATCACCGAGCCGCGGCGCAGCGACCGTGACGGCAATTGCGAGTTCTCCGCCACGCTCGACGTGGTCGAGCCGATGGGCATGGAGACCATGGTGTTCTTCCGGATCGATGGCCAGGAAGTCTGCGGCCGCGTCGAGCCCGGCAGCGCCGCTGGCCCGGGCCAACCGATGCGGCTGTTCGCCAACATGGATCACATGCACCTAATCGATCCGCAGAGCGGCTTGGTGCTTTAGAAATAAAATTCCGGGGCGCGAGCTTTGCGCCCGGCCCCGGAACGACACCTCTAGATTCCGCTAATCTTCGGTGTAAGCGTTGTCGGAGATGTCCTTGCCGGTAAAGTCCGGCATCAACGACGCCGAGATCAAGCTGACCACCGCGCGGCGCACAAAATTCTGCGCCGCGGCCCTTCTGCAAATTGTGGCCGACGAAACAGTACGTAGATTTACTGAGTAGGCCTGCTCGACGCCAATACGGTCACCGGCGTCTCGCGATAATAATCCGGGAATAGGCGCTTCAGGTTGTCGACCTTGGGTAGATCGTTGAAGACGATATACGGATAGGTCGGGTGCAGGACGGCAAAGTCCTGATGATAGGTCTCAGCCGGATAGAACCCGGTCAACAGCGGCCCGACCTTGGTGGCGATCGGCTCGGCAAAGACGTGCGCCTTGTCCAATTGCGCGATGTAGGCTTCGGCGACGCGCTTTTGCTCCTGGTCAGTATAGAAGATTTCGGAGCGGTATTGCGTGCCGCTATCGGGACCCTGGTAATTCAGCTCGGTTGGGTTGTGCGCCACCGAGAAATAAATCTGCAGAATCTTACCGAGGGTGATTTCCTTCGGATCGAACGTCACCTGCACCGACTCGGCGTGCCCGGTGCTGCCGGTGCCGACCATCTCGTAATGAGCGGTGTCCTTCTTCCCGCCCGCGTAGCCGGAGACGGCCTGGGTTACGCCCTTGGTGTGCTGGTAGACGGCCTGAACGCCCCAGAAGCAGCCGCCAGCCAAAACGATGCTCCGCGGGGCGCCGTTAGCAGACGGCCCCGCATCGACCGCCGGTGGCGGTATGACCACCGCGGACTCGGCCGCTTGCGTCAGCGACGTTTTCGCAAAAACAAAGATGGCCGTAAGAACGACCGCTCCAAGCAGCGTGTAAAGCAAAGTACCACGAGGCAAGCGTAAGCTCGGTGAGATTCTGCAAGCCATTGTTGTCTCCATATGCCCCGCGCCGCCCGACGCGGTACGACCCAGATAAACCAGACTTTTAGGCCATTCCTGGAATGCCGCGCCAATCACAATTGCCTTGGAGTTGCCGCGCGGCACGCTCACGACTTCGTGTATAGAGCAGCGCCAGAGCGCGGACGCGCCTAACCGTCCAAAAAGCCCAACACCGCCTTCGCGACCGCTTCGGGCTGTTCAAGCTGGGGCAAGTGACCCGCCTTCGCGATCATTTGTACGCGGGCGCCCCCAATCCGTTTGGCGAATTCCTTGGCGTAATCCGGAGCGACAATACCATCGCTGTCGCCCCAGACGATCAGGGTCTTGGCTGCAATCCGATGGATGCGTTGCTTCAGCCCGCGGTCGGGCACCGGCCAAACAAACTTGCCGGTGCAGGCCTGTGACCAAACAAATTGCGCCAGCACGTCGACGCGCTCATCGGGATCGCTGGGAATGGCAAAAAACTGTTGCGCGGCATCGCCCTTTGGGTCGGCGAAAAGCGACGGCCGGCGCTCGGTATCGCTGAGCACCATCCAGTTCTTGACTGGAAGGTCGTCGCGCCAAAGCCCGATGGGATCGATCAGCGCCAATATTCCGACCGATTTGGGCGACATGGCCGCCAATTCAGCGGCAACCAGTCCACCAAAGGAATGACCGACGAAGGACAGCGGGCGATCGAGCTGCAGACGATCGAGCAATTCATCATAATAAACGAGCAGATCGAGCCAGTCGTTGAATGCGTGGACTCCGTTGGGATCGCCCGGCGTGGTGCCCGGATGCCGCGGCGCATAGACCGTGTGCGCACCGGCAAGACGGGCGATGAAAGCGCGATCGGGATTGAGCCCCCACGGGCCATGCAAGTAGACGAGCGCAGGTCCCCTGCCCGCGATCTCAACCTCGGTTTCGATCCGGTCTTGCCAAAGCCGGATTCTGCGCAACTCGGGCCCCGCCATGACGCCGCTCCGCCCGTCTCAGGCCACGGCCATGGCGGCGGCCGGCCGCTTAGCTCGCAGACGTTGCGGCCACCAGCGGTCCTCGTATTCGTCATCCCACAGCGGCTCAAGATGCGGCAGCACCTCGCGCCCGAACAGGTCGATGTTCCGCTTGCACAATTCGGATGGCATCGAACCGAAATGCAAAAGCGACAGAAGATGACCGACGCGGAGCCGCTTCATGTACTCCATGAGCTGATCGCGTACGGTCTTGGGACTGCCCACCATGACGAAGCCGCGCTCGTACAAATCCTTGGCTTTCAGGTCCCCGAGCTTGACTTCGGTGCGGGGATTGTGCCGCAGCGCTTGCACCAGCGCCGGATATTCGAGGCAACCCGGTATCTGCTGATAGTGCTGCGGGGTGTAGAGCAGCTTGTGAAAAAAATACTCGGCGTGCGGGCCGTAGATATCCTCCGCTTCCGCATCGCTGTCGGCGACGCCGATGAGCTGCAGGAAGCTGAGCCTATAGGGATTGTCGTCGCGGCCCTTGCTCGCCGCCAGTTCCCAATAGCGGTCGGTCACCGCCGCGGCATTTTTGGCGCCGTAGTAGCTGAGATGACAGAAGCAGTGATCGTGCTCGACCACATATTCGGCCGTCGAAGAGATGCCGGAGCCCGGAATCCAGATGGGAGGATGCGGTTGCTGGATCGGCCGTGGCCACAGGTTCACCATGCCGAGCTGAAAGTGCTTGCCGTTCCAGGCGAAGATTTCCCGCGCCGACCACGCCTTGGTGACTAGCGCCAGCGCTTCGCGGAAACGCTCACGCTGATCGACCGGCACCACGGCGTTGGAGATGGTAGCGTCCGTCGGCAGCCCGGTGGGAAAGCCGGCGATAAGCCGCCCGCCGCTGATGCAATCGAGCATCGCGTATTCCTCGGCGATACGCGTGGGCGGCGTGGTAGACGGCAGCGTTGAGCCAAGCTGAATGATGGCGATGTTCTGACCGTTGGTCCCCTTGGCAAGAACCGAGCCCATCAGGCTCGGATTGGCCATGAAGCCATAGACGTTCTGGTGATGCTGATTGGTGCACAGCCCGTGGAATCCGGCTTTCGCTGCATGGAGCATTTCATCGAGGGTAGCGTTGTAGTACTGGCCGACCTTCTCGGCGTCAGCCACGTCAAACCACAATGGATCGATGAATGCCGACTTGTAACTCTGCTCGAAATCCGCCGGCAAATCGCGATACGGCATCAGGTGGAACATGCAGACTTTCACGATTTTCCTCCTTAGCCGTCTCTTTTCTTCGCAGTGGCAACCGCGTGTGCCGCTGCACCGCTAAAACCGTATCACCCTATTCGATGGTCTGATAGCCGCGAATGACACGCTCGGAGCCATAGCCCCAATAGTTGCGCAGCGTTTCCGGTCCCCACACTTTCGGCCGCTGCGGCCGATCCTGATGCCACGGGCGCGGATCGAAGTAACCGAGACTTTCATCCTTCATCTGATCCATCTCGCAGAAGAACTCGACGCGAACTTTGTCGGCGTTGCGGTGATAGATCGCGATGTTATGGCCGATGATGTGCCGGCCCGGGCCCCAGACCAGATGGATATCGTGCTTGGCCAGCGTCTCCGCGGCGCGCTGGATTTCCGCCCAGTCTTTGACCTCAAAGGCGATATGGTGGAGCTGCGGCTCGGCGTCGTAGACGAAATTGACCGTGTGGTGGTCGGTATTGCAACGCAGGAACGCGAAGGAGTTGTCGCGCCAGTCGGACACGCGAAAGCCGAGCACGTCGCAGTAGAACTTCACTGTCTTCTGTACGTCCTCGACCCGGTAGGCCACGTGGCCGAGCTTGAGCGGCATGACGCCGGCGCTGCGGCCATCGTCTCGGGCGAAAGCATAGTCGGAGAAAATCTCGACCTGCGTGCCCTTCAGGTCGGTAAACACCACCGCCTCGGCAACGCCCGGCGAAATGCCTTTGCGCCGTTCGCACTTCACGCCGTCTTTTGCCAGCGCGCGGGACACGTCGCCGAGGTCGGTCCCCGGCGCGACCTGGAAGGCGATACGCGAGAGCGAGTTGCCCTTGCCGGGCTCGAGCGCAATGGCCTCTAGGCCGAGCTTACAGGCGAGATATGCGCGATCCTTGCTGCGCTCGACCAGCGTGAGGCCGACCACCTCGGTATAATAGGCGACCTGCCGCTCGATGTCGGGCGTCGTCAGCGTGGCATGCCCAAGTCTTTTGACGTCGATCACAACGACCCTCCCGAGGCGGCGCGCGGCCGCGGCGGCACCGCCTGACGGCTCTCCGGCCGCTTGAGGCCGAGATTCTCGCGCAAGGTCTTCCCTTCGTATTCGCTGCGGAACAACCCGCGCCGGCGCATTTCGGGAATCACCATATCGACGAAATCATCGAGCCCGCCCGGCAGGACCGGCGGCATGATGTTGAATCCGTCGCACGCATCCTTGCGGAACCATTCCTCCATGATGTCGGCGATGGTCTCCGGCGAGCCGCGAATGACGGCCTTGGCGCGCGCGCCGGCGACCCGCGTCGCCACCTGCCGGATGGACAGCTTTTCGCGCCGCGCCATGCCGGTGACCTGCTCGAAGATTTGCAGGCTGGCGTTGGAGCGCGGGAGATTCTCCGGCAACGGCCCATCGAACGGGTAAGGCGACAGATCGACGTTGCCAAGCACCATGGAAAGGATCTCCCGGGCGACAATCGGGTGAATGAGCGAATTGAGCTGCTCGTAGTTCTCCTCCGCCTCGGCATCGGTGCGGCCGATGACGCAGCTTAGTCCGGGAAGGATTTTCATTGCATCGGGCGCCCGGCCATAAGCAGCAAGCTTGCCCTTCAGGGTCGCATAGAATTTCTGTGCCGCTTCGAGCGTCAGCGGTGCGCAGAAGATCACTTCGGCGAATTCCGCCGCCACGGCGATCATGTCGTCGGAACCGCCCGCCTGCACGATCACCGGATGGCCTTGGGGGCTGCGCGGAATATTGAGCGCACCGAGCACCGAGAAGTGCTCACCACGGTGATTGAGGTTGTGCAGCTTGTCGGGATGAAAGAACTGCCCGGTTTCCTTGTTGCGGACGAAGGCGTCGTCATCCCAGGAATCCCATAGTCCGAGCACGACCTCCGCGAATTCACGGGCGCGGTCGTAACGTTCGCCGTGTTCGTAGTGTTTTTCGCGATTGAAATTGCGGGCTTCGTTTTCCTGACCCGACGTCACCAGATTCCAGCCGGCGCGGCCGCCGCTAAGGTGGTCGAGCGACGCGAACTTGCGCGCCACGTGGAACGGTTCGTTGTAGCTGGTCGAGGCCGTCGCCACGAGACCGATGTGGCTGGTGTGGGTGGCGAGCGCCGACAGGAGCGTCAGCGGCTCGAAATTGGCGATGTATTGCGCAGAGCGGCTCAGCGCCTCCATGTGCGCCTGGCGGACACCGAGGTTGTCCGCCAGGAATACCATGTCGAACTTGCCGCGTTCGGCGGTGCGGGTGATTTCCAGGTAGTGCTGAAAGTTGATGCCGGCGTCAGGCTGCGCGCGCGGATGCCGCCACGAGGCGACGTGATGGCCCGTGGGATTGAAGAAGGCGCCGAGCCGCATCAGGCCTTTTGAGCTCATCGTCGTTCCGACTGGCGAGCGTTACAGAGCTGGCCACAACTATAGCCGACGCCTGGGCCGGCGATCTACGACGGTGCCAAGGACGTCAGCGAGCGGCCCTTACTGGTTGAGCAACGGAATGTCCTTGGCGGCCCGGGGCTTCGGCAGGGATTCCAGATAGGCATAGATGTCAGCCAGATCAGAGTCGGGGAGGATTTCGACGTGGAACGGCGGCATGGCGCCGCCGGGATCGCGCACATAGGCCTTGAAGGCGTCGAACGGAAGCTGAGTGTCGGCAATCACCCGGCCTGCGCTGGTCGCCACCGACCCCTGCCCGTTGAAGTCGTGACATTGCCAGCAACCGTGTTTGACGAACGCTGTCCTGCCGTTCTCCGCCGACGCGGCAAGCGCCGGGACCTGGCCGAGAGCGAGGCTGGCGGCAAATGCCGCCAGCGCAAAATGCACGTGGACGAAACCCATGGACCGATCTCCCTAGCGCGGCTGCGTCCAGACGTTGACCAACGCCGGCTGGCCTGACTTTACGACCGCAATCGCCTCCTTGATCGCGGGCCCCAGTTCCGCCGGGTCCTTGATCGGGCCCTTGGCCCACCAGCCTACCGACTCCGCGAGCTTGTGATACTCGATGTCGGGATTCATGATGCTGGTACCGATCGGCCCCAGATCGTTCCCGGTATTGACCACGCGATTGCGGAAGTTCGCCAGCCGCTGCACGTGCATCACCTCCTGGTGATAGCCGCGGTTGTTGTGCATGACGGCCAGCAGCGGGATCTTGTGCCGGGCCGCAGTCCAGAGCGCCCCCGGCGAGTACATCATGTCGCCGTCGGACTGGATCGAAACCGAGAACCGCCCCTCGTCGCGGTTGGCCAGCGCCCCGCCGACCGACGCCGGCGCGCCCCAGCCAACGCCATAGCCGCCGGAGTCTCCGGTGTACTGGTAATACTTATCCATGGCCCACAGCCGCAGCGGCCAATTGCTGACATTGCCGGACGACGGAACCAGCGACCAGTCCATGTCCTTGATCTGGGCATAGATTTCCATGCACAGACGCGCGGTGCTGATCGGAGTCGCATCCCAGGCGATAGCGGCCAGCTGCTTTGTGTCCTCGCGCCCTTTCATATGCGCTTCCCTGGTCGCCTGGCCGCGCTTGGCGATCTCGTCCTTGCGACCGTCCGGAAGCGCTACCTTCACGGCCTCGATCAACGCGGGGAGCGTCGCCTCTACATCGCCGGCGATGGGAACGTCAACGCTCTGGAAGCGCTCGAACTCCTGATAGTTCGACTTCGTCATCAACTGCAATGTGCCGATGCTGATCAGCTTGGTGCCCGGCTTGATGCGCGAGCTAACGGAGCCGACACCGTGGGCGTTGTTGTCGGTGAACTTGTTCACCGTGGCCCAGTAATCGGCCAGCTGGAGACCAAGGATCACGTCGGCTTGGCCAACGATGCTTTCCGGCCGGCCCAGGTAGTGGGTGGTCGGGAAATTCAACCGGCCGTTTTGGCGGACCATCGACGCCTGAAGCAGTTCGGCGAGCTGCACGAGGAGGCTGATGCCTCGCTGCGTGTTCACCGCGCGGTGGGCGACAATCACCGGATGCTCGGCGTTGACCAGAAGCCGCGCCGCCTCACGGACAGCGCCCAATTCGCCTGCCGGCGCCGCGGTGGGCACGTATTTTGGGATGTAGAGCTTTTGCCCATAGTCCCGGATCGGTTCCGTCGCCAATCCGTCATCGAGGGAGATCGCGACCGGGGCACAAGGCGGCGTGGTGGCGATCTGGTAGGCGCGCACGAACGACTCGGCGAAGTGCTGCGCCGACACCGGGGTGTCGTCCCACTTGGTGAATTCGCGCACGATCGCGTTGATGTCCTGTGCCGAGTGAACGGTCGGCACGCCCGGAGGCCGATGCGCGGCGTCAAGATCGTTGCCGTTGACAACGATCACCGGCACCCGATCGCAATAGGCGTTGTAGATGTTCATGGTCGCGTGCATCAAACCGACGGTGCCGTGGCACAGGGTCATCAGCGGCTTGTTGGCGATTTTGTAGTAGCCGTGGGCGATGCCGACGCCGGCCTCCTCGTGGGTGCAGGTGAGGAACTCCGGCATCGTGTTCTTGCCGTAGTCGATCAGCGACTCGTGGATGGCGCGGTAAC
Organism: Xanthobacteraceae bacterium; assembly: GCA_049584975.1. Classification (GTDB taxonomy): domain Bacteria; phylum Pseudomonadota; class Alphaproteobacteria; order Rhizobiales; family Xanthobacteraceae; genus BOG-931. The sequence goes on from JBAUYV010000277.1 coordinate 12,280, forward strand.
TCGAAGCGGGGTTGGCCGGCAGGTATTTGATGTTGAGGGTCTTGATGACATCGACCATGAAGTCCGACCCGGGCCGCCCTTCGGTGGAATAGGGCGGAATATCCGGCACGCCGGTCTCATTCGCCGCAACGCGCGCGTTCGGCGGCAGCACCGACGGCGGGCGCGGCTGCTCTTGCGGCCGCACCTCTGTCGCCGCAACGGCCGGCTTGACGGCTCCGCTCGCACTGGCGACGGCAGCCGCGGCGAGGAATTTGCGGCGATCAAGTTTCGGACTGTTCGGTGCGCTGGAATCCTTTTTCGGCATCTCAGTCTCCCATCGGCATCATTCTGAGTCGGCATTCGGCATGAAAACGGCCGCCACAGCAACTTGGTTGCAATCTACCATGGCGAATTCGGGCGTCCCAGCGCATCCCGTGCGCTCGCGACCCGCAGGCTACGCATGGGTTCACCGTCCGCGGAAGGGAGCCCCGCGCCGACGCTCGGCGGCCGTTCAGTGGGTCCAGGCACCACGCCGTGCGGTGGCAAAATTGTCCGAGTAGGAAATGCGCGCGCGCTTAGTAGGCTTGCTGTCAAACACTTGGTAGGCGATGCCCTCTCGCTCGCAATAGGCGATCACCTCTTCCTTGGTGTCGAAGCGCAGCCGCAGCTGCTGCTTCATGTCGCCCGAACTGGTCCAGCCCATCAGCGGCTCGACGGCGCGCGGCTGTTCCGGCTCGTAGTCCAGAACCCATTCCTTGGTGTTGCCGGTGCCCGACTGCATCGCGGTGCGCGCGGGTTTGTAGATGCGAGCGGTCATGAAACAGGTCTTTTCTCGGCCAATGACATAAGACGTTTCGGCTTGCGATGACGACGCGGAGGCTGGTGGTCGGGGCAGCAGGATTTGAACCTGCGACCTGCAGTACCCAAAACTGCCGCGCTACCAGGCTGCGCTATACCCCGCCGGGTTCGCCTCCGGATACACGCTTCCCTCAACACCAGCAAGCGCCTGTCCCGACCCCGCGAACCGTGTCACGGTCACGGGCCAATACCATCGAGCTTGCCCGACATGCGCATTCGGCTTGCCTTAACCATCAGCGTTTTGGTGCTTGTGCTCGGGGGCTTTCAACCTCACGCCGCATGGGCCGATCCGGTTGCGGACTTCTACCGCGGCAAGGATCTGCGGCTGATCATCAGCGCATCGGTCGGCGGCGGATATGATGTCTATGCCCGGGCGGTCGCCAAGCATCTCGGCGATCATCTACGCGGCAATCCGACGATCGTGCCGCAGAATATGCCTGCTGGCGGCGGGCTCGCCGCGCTCAACCACTTGTACAATTTGGCCGACCGGGATGGCACCGTCATTGCCATCAGTCAGAATACGGTCCCGTTCGAACCCTTCTTCGGCAACCGGCAAGCCCAATTCGACCCTCTGAAATTAAATTGGCTTGGCACGCCGACCAGCGAGGTCGCCCTCTATATCGTCTGGCACGCCTCCAAGATTCAGGATCTGCATGATGCGCAGACCCGCGACTTCGTTGCCGGCGGCGCCGGCGCGGGATCGACGCCGGTTCTCTACGGGCGGATCTTCAACGAGATCTTCGGCACGAAAGCTCACTTCATCACCGGCTATCCGGGCCAGAATGAAATTCTTCTGGCCATGGAGAACGGCGAAGTCGAAGCCATGCCCTCCCCGTTCTGGTCCAGCCTGAAAACGTCGCGTCCGCATTGGGTGCCTGACCACCTGGTGCGCGTTCTTTTCCAATATGGGCTGAAGCCACATCCGGAGCTCAGCGGCATCCCGTTCGCGCTCGATCTGCTCAAAAGCGACGACGACAAGGCCCTGCTACGCGCCGCCTCGGCGCCGCTCGGCCTCGGCCGACCTTTCGCTGCACCGCCCGGTGTGCCAGCCGATCGGATCGCCGCGCTCCGCACTGCCCTGATGCAGACATTCGCTGACCCGGCGTCCTCAGCGATTGCGAGAAGGCGCGGCTGGAGTGCAGCGACGCCAAGAGCGGTCAGACGATCGCCGACTTGATCGCCCAGGCCTACGCCATACCGCCCGCCATCAAGAAGCGGCTCACGGACATTTACCAGCTTGGCCAAGGCGGCGAGAAGTGATGCTCAGGCTCAATGCTCGCCGAAGATTGAGCCGGTCACGCGATCACCGGGGGCAATGCCGAGCTTGTCGACGGTGCCCGCGATCACTTCGAGCACACCGCGGACCGGACCGCCCGAGGGAATGAGATCGTCCGACTCCGGTTTGGCGTTCTCGGCGATATGCACGATGCGTCCGTCGCTGGCGATGAAGATCATGTCCAGCGAGATGTAGGTGTTGTGCATCCAAAAAGAGACCGGCGAGTCGCGCTTGAAATCGAACAGCATGCCCTGACCTTCGGGCAGGGACTTCCGGAACATCAGGCCTCGGGCCCGTTCCGCATCGTTGGTCGCAAGCTCGACGCTGAACGGGTGGACACCATTCTTTGAGACGATCTCGATGGTCGCCTGCCCGCCGGCACGCGCGGGCGCCAAAGCGGCAAGCCCGGCACTGACGGCGACGAGCAAGGCCGCTGCTAGGCGCAACGCCCAAGTCGCTGTCGATGACAGAAAAGCAGCGCGGATTGCTAGTGGGAGGCGGGACCTGAGGGTGCGCCCTCGGGGCGTACCTCGGTCGCCATCAAGCCTTTGGGACCCGGTCCGAAGCGCACGAAGACGAACTGTCCCGGCCGGAGTTCGGCCAGACCGTAGCGGCGCAGCACCTCCATATGCACGAAGATGTCCGGCGTGCCGTCGCCGCGCGTGACGAACCCGAAGCCGCGAAGCCGATTGAACCATTTGACCTGTGCTCGCTCGAGACCGCTTGTCGGGGTCACACTAACATGAGTCCGCGGCGGCGGCATCTGCGCCGGATGAATGGCCGTCGATTCATCCATGGAGATGATGCGGAAGGCCTGCAGGCCCTTTGGCCGTGGCAGCACCTCGCAGACGACGCGAGCACCTTCGTAAGCGGTTTGATAGCCATCGCGGCGGAGGACGGTTACGTGCAACAGCACGTCCGGCATACCGTTGTCCGGCACCATAAAGCCGTAGCCCTTGGCTACGTCAAACCACTTGATGGCGCCGGCAACTTCAATCGCGTTGGCCGTCGACTCATTAGTGAGATCGACATCCAGCTCTTGTGCCGGCCTATTGGATTTTGGTTCAAACCCGTCAGACGCCATGACGCCTCGGCTGCCGCCGTTATGCTGGCGCCCCCCGGGCGCGTTACGAATCTCAAAGCGATTCGAAGATAACATCAGGCCTTCGGCGGCATAGGACAAAAATACAACACCGGCCTAAAAGCGTCATTTGCCTGTGAACAAAGTGGATGACCCACCAAATTCAATGGACGATGAAGGGCTCCAATACCGTACCGATATCCTGACGCACGACAAGGTCGGCCATTTCGTCGAACTCGGTCGACTCTCGATTGATGATGATCAGCCGAGCACCGTTTCGCTTCGCCATCAATGGAAACCCCGCCGCGGGCCAGACCACCAGCGATGAGCCGATCGCCAGAAATAGATCGCAACTGAGCGCAAGGTCTTGAGCGCGCTGCATTGCGGCATCCGGCATTGCTTGTCCGAACGAGATGGTGGCGGTCTTGATAAAGCCGCCGCAGGCCGGACAATCGGGGGCGCAGCCGTTCGCCACCTCCATGCGCTGGCGCACCCAGGACAACTCGTAGCGGTCGGCGCAGTCCAAGCACGCCGCATAGCTCGTGTTGCCGTGCAGTTCGACGACGTGTTCGGGCGCGATGCCGGAGGCTTGATGGAGATTGTCTATGTTCTGCGTGACCACCGACGGCACTTTGCCGACGCGATAAAGGCTGGCCAGCGCGCGATGTCCCCTCCCGGCTTGGCGTCGCCGAATTGGTCGCTCATGGCGAAGCGGCGACGCCAGGATTCGTTACGCGCTTCCTGGCTCGCCAGGAACTCGTCGAACAGGATTGGACGGTTCTTGGTCCACAGCCCGCCCGGGGAACGGAAGTCCGGGATACCGCATTCCGTTGAGATACCCGCCCCAGTAAATGGCACGACGGCGCTGGCCTCGTGTATCATCTCCTGCAGGCGCGCTATGGCGGTACCGAGATCGGGAGCGATCATGGTTCGTAACCCATCGCGTTCTTCATACCTTGGTCTTAGGGGCTGATCGGTACCCGGCAGACTGACAGCAGTGGAGGCCCAACCATGCGATATCTTCACACGATGCTGCGCGTCCGCAATCTCGACGCGGCGCTCGATTTCTATTGCAACAAGCTCGGCCTCAAGGAGATCCGCCGCCGGGTGGACGAAAAAAACAAGTACACGCTGGTGTTCCTGGCGGCGTCGGAGGACGGCGATCTCGTCGCCAAGGGACCTGCCAATCGCCAGGCGCCGCTGGTGGAACTCACCTACAACTGGGACACCGAGGATTACGGTGAGGCTCGCTATTTCGGCCACCTCGCCTACGAGGTCGACGATATCTATGCGCTGTGCGATCGGCTGATGAAGGCGGGCGTGACCATAAACCGGCCGCCGCGCGACGGCAGCATGGCGTTCGTGCGTTCGCCCGACAAGCACTCCATCGAATTGCTGCAGAAAGGCTCGCCGCTGCCGCCTAAGGAACCTTGGACATCGATGCCCAATACGGGGAAATGGTAGCCCTGGCGTCAAAACCTGCTTAACCAAGCCTTGCTTGCCGGTTGCGGCAAACCTCTTTATATGTCGCGCGCCATCATTGAGGCGCGTTACGAGCGCCTGCCTTTGCGCCCTTCGTCTAGCGGTCTAGGACATCGCCCTTTCACGGCGGGAACAGGGGTTCGATTCCCCTAGGGCGCGCCACGTAATGAAATCAATGGCTCAGTAGGATCGAAAATAGCAGTAATAGCATGATTTAATAGCAGGTCCTTCGGGGCGAAGCGGGCCGTAATTTGCTTGTGGCTGGGGCGTCGCCCGGCACGCGATGATGCATGCGGCCTTCTCAAAAGCTGCGACAACGCCGCGTGGATCAACAATATATTCGCCCTCTTTGAAGCCGAGCAGGCAAAGCACGCAAATGATTTACTTGTCAAAGGTCGCTTCGAGGATCACGCCGTCGGTGTGCCGCGCATAACGCAACTGCGTGAACGCCCATGGTCGCGGCAGAAACCCACCGAAGAACAAATTCAATAGCTATCTTCCAGTGGCGGGGGCCCTCTTGTCACTGGTCTTGCGCCTCTCAGCGGCGGCATTCATCGGCAGAATGATGGCATCGGCGGCGTCTATTACTTAACCATCCCAAGCGAAGCGATTAGCCTGTCGGAAATCGAACCCCCACATGAGCATCAGCGTACAAGAGCCGGGCTTCGACGGATTGGCCCGCACCAACCTGCGCTCTCCCAGCAAGGTGGTCC
>JBAUYV010000278.1:0-2571 GCA_049584975.1 Xanthobacteraceae bacterium
GCCTCCGACCGTTTGACCGTGTCCTTGACGTGGAGAATCCCTTTCTCGGTGAACTGGAGAAGAGTGACGTAGATCGGCATGGCGTTTTCCTTCCCGGATGGTGTCTCGTTTTGCGGGCCTCCCATACTAACACGGATCGCGCCCGCCTCCCGGCCTTTGATGTCAGAATGGACCTCGCGCCATCCGTATCGAGCACGCGCATAGTGAGGGCGTGAAGCGGGCAGCGTTGCGCGCGCTTGCGAACCGCGGAGCCGACGGTCACCCGGAAGTGGGATTATCTTCGAGCAGTGTGGGACGACGATAGGCCTTTGCCGACTCGGCGCGCACCCATTGCTGATGTCGTACTTCGACCAGCAAACCGACGATTGCGACACGCCTCTCGGCCAGTCGCCATTTCGCGCCCGATGCTAGGCGGAAGCTCACTTCAGCCGCATTCAGGGAGGGGCCGGGCCGACGGTGGAAAATCTCTTGGACGTGCATGATGCGCCTCCTAGGCAACATCCTTGCTGTCGACCGCGCCCCCTTACTCTGCGTTTTTTTTGTCCCTCGCCGCGCATCGACCCAAGCCTTCTAGTCAGGGCCGTAGGCGCATCGTTAACCATAACGACTCGTTTGCGGCTTTTTTGTCGTTGCGCAGCCGCGGAGGAAACAGGTCTTGCAGGTCTCCGGTGCGGTCTCTCGTTGGATAATTTTAAGCCCTTGACAATCTCCGGAGCCATTCGCGTGGCATAGTCGATGAGAGGAAAGCAGCCGGTGTTCTCAATTTCCTGCGAAACAAGAGCAGGCGTGACCCTGCATCATCTGGAGAACGCGATTGATGCGCTTGCCATCGTGGAGAACATACAGAACGAAACACACTTGCCTATCGTAATAACAAACCGTGCGACAGGAGAAGTGCTAACCATCGAGGAGCTTAGACGCCTCGCAAACTTGGAGCGTTCCCGTGCCGGTCGGTCCAAGTCACCGAGACAAGCCCGTTAACCCCGCGCATCTCCCTTGGTCGCCGAGTGAACCTCCCTTCCGTCTGTGTCGAGCACGCGCATGGTGACGGCGTGGGGCGGCCAGTCCAGATCGGCCACAAGCGCCGCGAGCGCTTCGAGCGTCGGCGATCAATTCGCCAATCACTGCCGTCGCCGCGTCGAGGATTGAATGCGGTATTGCATCGCGTGATATGCTTTAGCACGGAGCGAGGAACCGATATGTCCGAGACCAATGAGTTATACATGGCTGTGCTTGAAGGGTTTGAGAACGGGAAGCCTGTTACTTATGGCGAACAAGCCATTCAGGCACCGGACGATCATGGAGCGAAAGAGGAGGCCGTGGATTGGGGCGCCGACCTACACAAGAAGGTCGGGAAAAAAGCAACGCTGGTCCTCAAGAAAGGCAGCCGGGGCATTCATAGTCATAAATTTGAGTCTGTCTAAATGAGGGCGGACCCGGAACCGCGGAGTCTGCAACCGGCGAGAAGCGTAGGATGCCTCGCCTAAACAGAAACCGATTTGCGGCATCTGTCGCCATCATCGGCGCAGTTGTCACGCCGATTTGGACTGGTTCACTGAGAGAAGCCAATCGCCATATCTGGACTGGCGAAAGATTCGAGGACGACGCAGTGCGCTATCAGAAAGCTCATGGCCTGAGACCAGATGCGTGTTTTTTGGCGCATCTCGGCCGGTCCTATCTGTTGTACGATGACAAAGGCCACTACGACGACGATAACGAGCGCAAAATCTGCGAAGACTCCGATAGTCTCCGCGGTCAAAACGTAGTTGTAGTGGGGAAATATAACCCGGCAGTGCTCGCGCCCCTTGTGAGAGATTTGCTGCTTGGATTTCTTTTGCCGTTGGGTTTGGTGTTTTTTGTCCCGCCGGTAGTTGCGGGGTATTATCGTTGGGTCACGAAGTCTCCCGAATTATAGACCCATTACCCGGCGTGAGGCTGAGGGTGTGGCCGTGCCATCCCCGGTAAAGCCTTGCGCATGTTCGCGAACCGATACATTGGCCTGCCCATTGGACACATGCCCAAAGAGGACGGTGCAATGCCGCGCCGAGATAGCCGGCGGCTGCAGTCGCTTCGATGTTGGGATGTACGGCGTCCGGCTCGACCTATCTTTCCACTCAACGTGCGTCCGGCGCCGATGACAGCTTCCGCCACACGGCGCCGCAAGGGCGGGCCAGCCGAGTGACATCGGCGTCGTCAGTTGTCGGTCGTTCGCCGTCGCTTTTCAGTCGGGGCGCGGTCGTCCGAACGTCGCGCCGTTCTCGTCCAACCCCCGAAAGGCCGAGATAATCCCTTGGCGCGGACTCTCTAGATGCAACGAAAGGGATAGTGAAAGGGAATCGCGGAACAGCGAACGCTCAGCGGACGTTCACTTACGCCGCGTCAAAACACGGTTCCAATCGTGGTGTACCGGGCCGGCCGCTGGCAAGCGCGGCGGCGCGGTCAGCGAGTTTGAATTAGAGGCGGGCGTGAGCTTGTCGGCGTCGGGCATGGGCTCCATGAAATTCACCCTAGCCGGAAGGCGACCCCGCGCATCCTTCACGTAAATGCGAGCTAAAGTTCGTCAAGATCGAC
>JBAUYV010000279.1:0-2590 GCA_049584975.1 Xanthobacteraceae bacterium
CGACGAAACTAATGCAAACCCAAAGCCCTTTACCTGGACCAAGGACCCGAACAAAATCATCGCCGCCGTCAAGCGAGGGCACCAAGTGTTAGATTCGATCCACTAGGTAGGTGACTGCTGCGCAGCCGCTTCAGCGGCAGTTACGATAAGCCTTCCAACCGCCGCAGAGACCTTTTCGAAGCCTTGATTCTTCTGGCCCGAATGCTCATCCATGTAGAGACGTCTATTGACCTCAATCATAATGGACGAGATGCGTTTGTTTTTGCGGTAAGATGCAAGCGGGACCAAAGCACCGGCAAAAGGTGCGTCAAGAGCAACCGAATAGCCCTCCTCATTCGCTGCTGCGACAATCGCATCGCGGACCGCCGCAGGTGTATGGAAAGCATCCGTACCGATACAAATTTCAGCGCGGTGGGTGCTTTGGTCTAGTTCGAAAGGCAGGGCGACGGACGGAAAGCTGTGGCAGTCGACAATCAGGCAGATCCCTGATCTTGCGGCGACATCATTCACCATGCGTTCCAGCATCGAATGATGTGGCCAATACCAGCGCTCCGTAAGCGATCGACGATCCGCTGCATTCGGCTGCGCTCGAAGCACTTCGCCTAATGACGTACGAGTGTAGATTACGCCCATCCCACGAGTTGCCATGGGCTCGTCCTCGTCCAACGGGAAGCGCTCTACGTCGCAGACCAATCGGCTAATGGGAAAGACCACACGGCCTGCCTCAACCAGCGTTAGCGGAAAAAGTTCATCGGTGAAAGCGTCCGTCATGCGCAGCAGCTCGCTGTTGAGCGCCGCATCATTCAAACGGATAGCTTGGCGCTCCGACGCAGGCACGTACTGGGACGAGTGCGGAATATGAAGAACGGCGATCTTGGGTAATGTCTGTTCAGGTCGTTCCGCTTGGCTAAGACGTCGCGCAATTTTTATATCTCTCATTTGGAAAAACTCTTTGAGTTGAGGATTACAGCGAAGGACTTAAACCCACTTGGGGAGATCAAAAAGCCAAGCTCGAAAACGGTGACAGGGCTATCACGCGTTCCCCAATACCGGCGCCTTTTCATCAAAGAAAGACCAGTAGCGTTGCACCTCCGGGAAATGCAGACGCCTGCCGTGTACTAGGTCCTGTTCGTTTATGTTGATCTGCCAAATAATGACGCGTAGATCGCGCGGCGCAAACACCTTCGTCGCCGTCCAGTTGCCGTCCGTGAACTCGCACTCGATCAAGCGTTCTGCTTCGAGCACTTCGGCGGTCTCAAACTCGCGTCCGGGCAGGGCGAACTGGATCAGGCGGCGACCGCTGCCATCGTCGGCAAACAGCTCATAGCGCAAGACTTTAAATGCCTCGGTCATGGTGCCGCATGGCCTCGCGGCTCGTTGTTGGCAGAGGCATGTCTCGCCCGAAGATGCCACGCGTTGGCGCGCTCCTGCGCAAGCTTGGCCTTGGACTGAAGCTCCCGCGCACGGTCCGAGATGCCTTCATCAGCCCAACGCTGAGCCTCCACCAAGTGCTCGGCAGCTCGTCGCTCAAACAGGCGGGCAGTCTCGAGACAGACGGCGCGTGTGTAAGGATGGGCTCTTATGTTCTCGATCACGGTAGGTCTATGAGGCGTTGGTGCGGGGCAATTTCGTATTTGTCAGAGTGTTGTCGGGATCGATAGGGGCAACCCCGGACCACGGCAGATCAGCCGACGTGATTGTGTTGAGTGCTTGGCCGACCGGCCGACTTTGGCGGCGCTTCCTTGCTCTTCTTACCCGCAAGAGGAAGGAGCATTTCGCCCTGTCCCCGGACGCGCTTATGCCCCTTCTTCGAGGGAGCGGACGCGGCGTTTTCTTGGGCAACGCTGCGGCGCAGTGCCTTCGTGAGGTTCACAAGGTTCCGTGGCCGTGGAACGGCTCGGTCACGTGACACCTCAATGCCGGCCTGCTTCTTCCTGAGCATTTCGACGATGGCGTCCTCATAGCGATCCACGAACTGCGACGGATCGAAGTCGGCTGCCTTGGTTTGCAGGATGTGCTCGGCCAGTTTGAGCATGTCCGGTTCGACCTTCACGTTCGGGATGTCGCCGAAATACTCCTTCGAGTCCCTGATCTCGTACGGATAGCGTAAGGTGGTGCCCATCAGCCCCTTGTCCCAGGGCTCGATGATGATGACCCGTTCGCGCTTCGCCAGCACGACACGGCCCAGTGCCACCATGCCCTTGCCTCGCATGGCCTCGCGGATCACCGCGAAAGCGTCCTGTCCGGCCTGGTCGTTGGGGATGATGTAGTAGGAGCTGTCCAGATATCGCTGGTCTATCTGCTCCCGGAGAACGAACGAGTCGATTTCGATGGTGTGGTTGCTCTCGATCGTGATGGCATCGAGTTCGTCGTCATCCACCGGGATGTAGGCGTTCTTGGCGTACTCGTATCCGCGACCCTTATCGGGGCTCTCAACGGGCTCGCGCGTGACTTCGTCGACCAACTGTTGCCGCAGCCGGTTGCCGGTCTGCTTGTCGACCTGCCGGAACGATACCCGTTCGGTCGAGGATGAGGCGGTGTACAGCGCAATCGGACACGTAACGAGCGAAAGCTTGAGGTAGCCTTTCCA
>JBAUYV010000280.1:0-13377 GCA_049584975.1 Xanthobacteraceae bacterium
TGCACCGGCGGCTGCGTGCCGCCGACGATCTCGACGACGCGTTTACCTGGAAGGAGGAGCGCACCCTGTCGCGGGCGCTGACCCTGCAATACGACAAGGTGCTCTTCATCCTGGAGCCGAGCGAGCAAGCTAAGGCGGCAATCGGCAAGCGGGTGACCGTGGTCGATCATCCCGACGGTCGGCTGTCGATCCGATATCGCGGCGTCGAACTCGCCTATCGCACCTTCGACAAGCTGCGACAGGTCGATCAAGGTGCGATTACCGACAATAAGCGGCTGGGCGCAGCGTTGGCGATGATCCGCGATGAACAGCAGCGTCGCGGGCCCGAACGTCGCAGTGGTCCGCGCCGGCGTGATCAGCGTGACGCCCGTCTGTTCAAGGTTGGCTGAGATTCTCTACGAGCCGAGCGGGCTGACGCCCGCTCGGTAAAACAACCGGTGCGGTTTCGAGCTCTGGTGCATCGGGCGCCGGTCGAGCGCTGCGCTGCGCCGGGGGCTTCGCGCCCGCCCGCCGCCCGACCCCAACCGCAGTGCAGGTGACATTTCTAAATGGCAGAGATGGTGACATCTCTATTTGGTGGACACATTCAGAATCGCGCCTTGTGTGCGGCTGAGAGCAGAACGCGACGCGACGGCGCACCTACCAGATGTTGTCGAAAAGGACATCCGCCCTATCCCGCAGGCCCCTGAACTTGAATGTCGATGGCGCGTCGCAGCGCTTTCCCAGCCTCGGCGTCAAGTCCGAACATGGTCTGCATGAAGACGTGCTGGGTTCCAGTGAGACGCTTTATATCGCGTGCGGTCAGTGGCGGATTAGCCACGTAGAAATTCAATAACCTCCTGAAATATTCCTCATCAGCGTTTTCTGGTTCGCCATGATACGCTGCTTTGTTTAGCGCACCGTCGGCTTCCCCGACCGCCACAATACCAACACCGTTTTGGTACAGAAAAATTACGTCTCCTTTACTCAGTCGTTCAATTTTGTACTTCCACGGGTCAAAATAAGCTGCGGCTTTGCGGTTTTCCAGCATATCGCGGTGATCCGTTTCATCATTCCCGGAATTGGTGTTCAAAATATAGTAACCCTCTGCCAAGTCCTCATATGGGTTGTCAGTAACGCGGAAGGGCGATAGTTCAAGTAGCATTTCATCCGCACTACCTCGATAAACGCGATAAACCCATGGCCGAACGTCAAGCCGAGCGCCCCGCCAATATTGAATCGCCTCGCGCGTACGATAATCTAGGCCGTTCGTTAAAACGACGAAGACCTGATGGCGATTGAAATGGCTTTTGTCTAGCGTGAGTTCGAATTTCGCAGCGTGCGCTGTGACAAGCTCCTGCTTTGGATCAGTTGCTTTTTTGAACAACGAATCTAGGTCAGCATACTTTGATGAGCCGAAAAGCTGTCCATACCGAAGCACTTGAAGAAGATTGGAAGGATGCGATTCCCACGCCTTAAGTTCAAAGATATAGAGATCACCTCGTTTGTCGACTGCCATTAAGTCCGGCTCTTCCTGCCACCGACGAGATTGCATTACCAAAATCAACTCATCGTCAGGGAAAAGCCGGTCCAAGGATTTGAAGAGTATTTCCTGCAACGCACGCTCGTCGAGACCGAACGATTGAAGCTGCTCGGTTCGTTTTCTCGCGGCAAACCGAGTTTTGGCATCGACGCTGAGCAGCATGGTTCGACTCCGGCGCGCTTCTGGCGACCACCTCCAGATTGCGGACAATCCTATCATGGCCGGGCGTGGCCGGGCGCGATTTTCCAGAACGGCGGTTATGCGGCGTTTTTGACAGTGGCCCCGGTCACTGGCAGACCGGTTGACATGGACGACCTGGCCCCCTCCCCGTTCGAGATCGCGACGGCAGAGCTGCGCCGGCTCGGGATCACCCTCGCCCGCTTGCCCGGCGAGTACCGCGTTAATTTCCAGAACGGCACCGACGCGACGGCGCAGATCGCCGAAACGCTCGACCAGGCGCTTGCCGCCGGCCGGATCATGGCGGCCGAGCGGGCCGAGGCCAGCTCCACTAAAGGCCAAGGCCCGCGACGCCGGCGACCGCGACGCATGACCCCGAAAGCCTACAACAAACGCTTGCGCCTGGCGCAGATGCGGAGGCTCCGCGCCCGCGCCCTTCGGAAACTCACCGCCCCGGCTAAGCCGACGACGCACGACAATTGATCGCGATTGCCCCTTCCCCTTCGCGCCATGAAATTCCGCCAGCGTCTTCGAGTAGGGCGAGGCTAAAACAGTCCGTTCCGCTAAAGAAAAAAGGCGGCTCCGCGTAATTTAATTGCTTTGTTAACCGTTTATTTGAAGAAACAAAGCAATTAAATTCCTGTGGTGCTTCGCGCGAGAGCGCGAACTTTTGGCCGCGTCACATCCGGTTTTAGAGCCGTCGCATCGAAGCCGCCATTCCGGCGGTTTCACTACCCGAAGGAGAAGCACATGAGCAAGCCAACCCATATCGCCTATGTCGTCAGCGAGCCGAAGGACGGCGAAACCAAAGGCTACTGGCGCGAGATCGGAGCCGTCTGGCCTCATAAGAATGGCAGCGGTTTCGACCTTGTGGTTTACGATCAGCTCAGCGTCAGTGGTCGCATTGTCTGCACCGAGCGCAAGGACAAGCCGGCCCAGGCCGAATAGGCAATCGCCGACCAGGCCCCCCGCCGGGCGCAAGCTCGGCGGGGTTTTCCTTTGCAGGCCGATCAGCCATGCCGAGCTACATCATCGACATTTGGAAAGACGGCGAGCTAGTGCAAAGCATCGCCGGCAAGTGGACTGACGACGAGGCGCGCCGCCTCACCGTCTATTATCTCGGCTACTATCACGCGGAACGCGCGCAGCTCTTGAACGACCCTGCGCCCGGCGACCATTCGGAAGTCATCGCCGAAATTCATGCGCCCGAAGGCCCGGCCGCCGGGATCACGATCTTGTGGTGATCCGTTCCCGCGCCTGCCGGCGCAGCCTCAATCCCGCCTGCCGGCGAGCGTTCTTAGGGGCGCTGCCCCTCGGCGCGCGTCAAGCGGCTTCCACCCAAAAAGACAGACGCGGTTTCGCGCGAAGGGTGCGAAGACCGCGTTGCTTTTTAGGCCCCTGCGAAGCCGCTTGACGCTTGCACACCCCGCTCTCGGCGAGGGCCAAGGTTGCATCGCAGATGCAACCTGTAACCAAAGAAAAGGGAGATCACGCCATGACACAGACAGCAAAACATTCGCCGACACCGTGGGAGGACAACGACGCCGGATTGATCTACGGCCAAGTAGCCGGCGACGACGACGAAGCGCCATTCGTTTGCGACGTGTGCGAGAACCAGCCGGATTATTCCGTGCGGGAAAAAGCAAACGCCGCCTTGATCGTTCGTGCAGTCAACAATTATGAGAGTCTACGCGCGGCGATAGGAAAGCTGTTGCCTCACGCCGAAGCAGAGCAAGAGCGGCTTTACAAACTCACGCTCAAATATCCGGGCCGCGATCAATCCGAATATGAAGATTGCCGGCACGCCGTCTCGTTTGCTTATGAGGCTGTTGGAGATTGACCAGACCGGGGCTGCCTTCGGGCGGCCCCTACTCTCGCGTTGCGGCGGGGATTGTGATATTATACTTTGCAAGAATGGAGAATTGCCGATGACCGAAGCCGACAAGGACAAGCTGATCCGCCAATACGCCGCCGGCGAGATCACCTGGCGCAGCTTGCGCGAGCGCGGCTTTGACGATTATGTGCAAGTTCTTGGCGCGCTCGGCGAACTCGGGCTGCGCCCGCCCATCGCGCCATTGGAAGGGCCGAACCGGGCCGCGCGCGAGCGCGGCCGGGCGATGCTGCGCGAGGCCCTGCGGGCGAACAAATGAGCAAGCCCTACAGCCTGATTATAACCGATACCTCGCCGCTGATTACGCTCGCGCTCGCGGATTCGCTCGACGCGCTGTTGCGTCCCGGCTTGACGGTGCATATCCCCGATGCGGTCTACACCGAAGCGATCCGCATTCGCGACGCGCCCGGAGCCGGCCAGATCGTCGAATGGATGAACGCGCACCGCGGCACGGTGCAGCTCATTCCGACCGAGATCGGCATCGACCAGCAGCGCCGGCTTGACGAAGGCCGCACCATTCGCGGGCTCGGCGAACAGGCGGCGGTTGAAGCCCTCGACCGCTTTTTCGCGGACGAGCCGGACGCCCGCGCCTTGCTGCTGTTCGAGGACAGCGACATCGGCCACCGCCGCGTCATCATTGACGAACGCGTCGGCGTCATCAGCACCGGCGATTTTCTGCGTGAGCTGGAAACCGCCGGGCTGATCCAATCCGCCGATTACGTTCTCGACCAAGCCGCCGCCAAAGGGCGCAACGTCGAGCGCCAGCGCCGCCGGCACGACGAGGACGACCCGATCACGCGCGAGCGCTTGCGCGAGCAGCTAACGCGGCGCGATCCGCCCGAACCGAAACAATAGCAACAGACCCCGAGAGGGACGTGGGAGCCATCGGCATGGAGGACGTGGCCCTGTTTTTCCGGCAACGAGCGTTTGCCTGTTTTCACCGCCGCCGCCGCTGGCCGTTCTTTTCAGCCGCGTGGCGGCATGAGGTAGCCGACGCCCGGCGCTTCATCCGGGCCAGCCGCGACAACTTGCAGGGCTATTCAGCGGATCAGCGCCGGAAATTCGCCGCGCAGATCACCCGCGCCCGTTATGCCCTAGGGCCGCCCGGCCCGCACGACATCAACCGGCCTGCGCCGTCCGACGACAGCTAGCCCTTTTCCGCGCCCGCACGCTCACCCGACGCGCCACCGGCGCGGAGCGGTAAGCGAATCCGCAGGGATTCGCTCGGGCGCTCTCGTTCCCTTTCCGAAATCCCGGCCCAAGGCTATGGCTTGCAGCGATTTCGTTGAATTTCGCTAAATCTTGGGTCAGGCTTTCTGCGCGCACCGACTGATTCGGCGCGGCGTCGATCAACTTTTTGCGGAGAGACGAAGCCTAGAAACAACAAAGCCCGCCGGGAGGCGGGCCGTGCTATCCGGCACGAAGCCGGGAATCTCGTGAGTGGCATCGCGAGCTTCCCAAAAATCGGAATGAGCGTCAAGCGAAAACATCCCGTTTTCGCTAACGGGCTGATTTGCGCCGGTTTCCGGCCCTTCCGGGCGGGTTGTCACCAACCCGAAGGGAGACTTTTATGCGCCAGCTCGCCTATGCCTTGCCCGCCCTACCCGGTTTCGATTCGCTCCGGCCGAAGACCTATGCCGCTTGGCCGGTATGGCGCGACAGCCCGGACGCCGAGAGCTTCCGGTTTGTGCCGTTGCCGAAAAAGGAAGCCGCCCGGCGCTGGCACAAGGCCCGCCGGTTCGACCGGCAGACCCACACCGCCCGCAAGCACGGCGGCAACATCGGGCGCACCGCGCTCGCGGTTTTTTATGTCCTGCTGTTCGACTTTCTCGACTTCGACACCGGCCAGCTCGATCCGTCCTATGACGCGATAGCGGCAAAGGCCGGGGTTTGCCGCCGCGCCGTCGCCGGCGCGCTGCAACGGTTGAAGGCGCTCGGCTTGCTGCATTGGCGGCGACGCTCGCGCGAGGACAAGGACGCCGGCGGCGGTTTCCGGCGCGTGCAGGAGACGAACGCCTACGCCGTGCTATCGCCGTCGCATTGGCGCGGCTATCACGAGCCGCCGCCCCCGCCGCCCCCCGAGCCGGGAACATGGGGCGATCACCCGCCCCTGCCCGATCCGATCACGCAGGCCCAAGACGAGCTGCGCCACGGCCAGCGCCGAACGGCGCTCGGCTTGCTCGACAGCGACGCCGGCGACGAGCTGGCGGGATCGCTCGGCCGGCTCGGCCGCGCGATCTTCGGCCAGCAACTCTAGGAATTTCCGCGAGTGCAGCTTATGCCAAGAACCTTTATCCCTCCTTAGAATTATTCTATGCGGAGCGCCCTAGTCGGGCGCGTTGCGCCGCGCGCTACAAGCGCGGCGCTCACCCGGCCGAAACATCGTGCGCGGAAACGCACCGCCATGCCTCGCGGAAAGGCCGATTTGCCAGCGAGCAGGCAAGCGGCGATTTTCGGAGCGAATTGGCAGGCAGGATCGCTGCTGAAAGGCCCCTCCCGCCTTCTCTGCGGCCCGCCCGCGCTTCAATTGAAGCGCCGGTCCAAGGAGTCATACCGCCGCAGACGCGGCGGGCGGGCTGTATCACCGCCCGGCTCGACGCTGCGCGCCCTTCGGGTTTGCAAGGCACGCTTCGCTTTTCAGCCTTGCCAAATCGCCCCGGCCGGTGATTTCGCCGAGGGCGTCGGGACGCCGGGCGTCCGACGAAAAAACGACCCTTCGCCTCCGGCGCGGGCCGAACACCGGGCGGGGTTTGAGGGCAGCGGCTAACCCCTTGTGCCACACATTTTTTTGCTGGCATCTTTTCGATGCGGCCAACACCGGCGGTTGACAGGGCGGGCGAATCAGGAGCATCACAAAGTCACGTGATGTTATCGTGTTATACCGGGGGATAGCGTGGAAACCTTGGCGCTCATCGCACAGAAAGGCGGCTGCGGAAAAAGTACGCTCGCGGTTCACATGGCCGTGTGCGCGGCGATGTACGGGCAGCGCGTCGCGATCATTGACGTTGACCCGCAGGGCAGCGCGTTCGCGTGGAACGAGATCAGGGAGCAAGGCCGCAAATTCGATGCAGTCAACGCGACAGTCGCGGAATTGCCCGGCTTGTTGAAGAAGGCCGAAGCGGCCGGAACCGACCTCGCGATCATCGACACCGCGCCGCACACCAACAAAGACCCGCCGGCGGTCGCGCAGCTCGCCGACTTCGTGCTGATCCCTGCCCGGCCGGCTTTCTTCGACTTGAAGGCAATGGCGGCAACCGTGATCGCCTTGCGCATGACCAAGACGCCGCGCGCGGTTGTGATCAACGCCGCGCCGCGCGGCTATCGCCTGGTGGACGAAGCCCGCGCCAGTCTCGAAAAGGCGGGCGTCACGGTGTTGCCCGAAGCGATCCACCAATACGCGGCGCTCGGTCATGCCGTGACCGGCGGCTTGAGCATTCACGAATACGCGCCGGACAGTCCGGCGGCGGCGGAGATCGAGGGGCTTTACAAGGCGCTCGCCGGCTACCTCGATTTGCGGACAGCACTACCGAAGCCGGCGGCCAGGAGGCTTGTATCATGAGCAAGACAGCGCGCCGGCCGGCGCGGTTGCCCGAGATCGCGGCGGGCGGAGCGTTCGACCAGGCGGAGGCACCAGGCCCGGTAATCAACCGGCCGAAATCGACCGGGCCACGCGCCGGCAAGAAAGCCGTGCCGTTATGGTTGCCGGCAGCGGCCAAGCGGCAGCTCGACCTTTTGGTGATCGAGCAGGACACGACGAAACAGGCGTTGCTTTCGGAGGCCGTCAACGACCTGTTCAAAAAATACCGCAAGCCGCCAATCGCTTAGGTCTGTGGCGTCAATATCACACGATCACATGATGTAATCGGGTTATACTATTTTCCTTGTGCAGCCCGCGCCGCCGGGTTATTGTATCGTACGATATAATCCAGCGCCCGGAGGCAGCCATGACCGACCCGACTCGCACGACCTATCAGGGATTGACCGAGGCTTACGACTTTTTCAACGAGCGGCTATTCGGCGGACGGTTGCCGCGCTGCCTGATTACGATGCAGCGGCAGAAGGGCGCTTACGGGTATTTCGCGGGCAAGCGGTTCGGCAGCCGGGACGGCAGCGAGATCACTGACGAGATCGCGTTGAACCCGGCGCACTTCAAAAGCCGGACGACCGAGGAAAGCCTTTCGACCCTCGCGCATGAAATGTGCCACTTGCAGCAGGAGCATTTCGGCAAGCCGGGACGCACCAGCTACCACAACAAGGAATGGGCCGGGATGATGGAAGCGATCGGGCTTATCCCGAGCGACACCGGCGCACCAGGTGGCAAGCAGACCGGGCAGAAAGTCAGCCACTACATCGCCGGCGGCGGACGGTTCGAGCGGGCTTGCCGTGAGCTGATCGGGCAGGGCTTTGCCGTGCGCTATGTCGAATTGTGGGGCGACCCGGAGAAGCGGAAGAAGAAGGCCGCCAGCAAGACGAAATACACCTGTCCGGGATGCGGCTTGAACGCGTGGGGCAAGCCCGAGATCAACCTTCTGTGCGGCGAATGCGCGGAACGCATGGAGGCCGACGAAAGCGCCCCGGAGGCGTGATCACGGTTACACCGTGTTATCGTGTGATATTAGCTCTTGCCGGTGAGCTTGACGCCGTGGCTTTCGCATTCGTGCGTGAGCGCCAGGACGACAAATTCCTGCATGGTCATGCGTTGCCCACGCTCGCGGGAGAGGCGCAGGCAAAGCTCCTGGATGATGAAAAGATCGGTCTTGTCGAGATAGGCCCCGGCGAGCGTTTTTCCGGCCCGGCCAGTGGGGTTTCGACGCTCGGGTTTGGTGTCGCTCATTGGCGACCCGTCATCGTCAGGCGACGCGCTAAGCGTGCCCGAAGCGGATTGCAGCATGGTATCTCCCCGTCGCGGTCTGGCAGCATGGCAACGAGCTTACCACGAAACAGGTTAACAATTCGTCACGTTGTCGAAACGACGCGCTTTCACGCTGGCTTGTGCGATTGTCGGCATGTTGGATAGCCGGAAATGCTTCTGTGTTGACACGTCTACATCCGAACAGGTTGGCGCGCTGGCATGTCGGAATTTGATGGCTGAAAATTTTTGAGAGCGGGGGGCGGGCGGAAGTTTACGACCCCGAAAGCAAACAGGTATACGCTGAGACAAACGACGAGCAGCGAGATGGCTAATTACCGGGTAATTTCCCTCTGCCCGTGCGGGGAGCCGCCAGAAATGGCCCGCTATGAGCGCACCTATGCCGGCGAAAAGCGCACCGTCAAAATGACGTTGCAGCTCACGCCGAGCGAACGCGACGAGCTTGAAGCCGCAGCGATGGGGCAGGGCGCACCCACCTTGAGCGCCTTTGCCCGCGAGCTGTTGTTTCGGCGGGCGGCGGCCGTGGTCGCGGCGACGCGGCGCAACCCCGAGGCCAAGGCGATCATGCAGGCGCTCGACGCCGCCGCCTTCGAGCTGAGCGCCATCGGCAACAACCTCAACCAGATCGCCCGGCACCTGAACACGACCGGCGAATTGCGCGATTGGGGCGAGCTGCGCGAAGCGTTGGCGACGTTCGAAAAGGGCGAGGCTCGGCACATCGCCGCGGTCAGCCGGGTACTCGACCTATGACCAAGACGGGCCGCGACAAGCTTGGCAACCTGATCGACCTCAGCTCGCATCCGACCCACGCGATGAACCCGATTGATCGGGCATTCTACGCGGCCGAGGAATGGGAACCGCCGCCGGCGCGGCACAAATTCCGTTGCATGTTCTGCGGCGCGCTCGACGATACCGGCGACGCCGCCGCGCTCTGCCCGTGGGGCGCGACATGACCGCCCGCCCGCATTTATGGGTTCCCTATCACTACGTGCCGGGCGCAGCGGAAATCTGCACCCTCTGCGGCGAGTTTCAGACACCCGAGAACGCCGCCGGCGAATGCCCCGAAACCTTCGACGAGCCGACCGAAATTCCGGCCGACACGCCGCAGCATGAACCGGCGGACGGAGCCGACGACGAGATGCGGCAAGGGGCGATCATCCCGCCATGACCGCACCGCGCTTGAGCAAGGCCGACCGGGAAATTTTGCAACGCATGGCGGCGGGCTGGCGACCGTTACGACCGCAAATCTGGAACGGAGATCGGTTAGAGCGGCGTGGCCTTCTGCGGCTTGATTGGGGGCCAGACGACAGCCCGGACGCCAACCGTATGTGCTGGTATCTCACCGAGAAAGCCCGCAAGGCGCTGGTGCCATGAACCCCCGCATTAACGTCGGCAAGGGCGTTACCGGAGCGGTCAATTACGTTCTCGGCGAGGGGCGCGACCCGAAAACCGGCGAGCTGCTACCCGATCCGCTCGACGGCAGCAGCCGCGTGGCGTGGATCGGCGGAACCGGGTTTGGCTTCAATATCGAGAGCGAGGCCCACGCCGAGCTTGCCCGGCGGGTCATGGAATTTGACGCGCAGAATCAGAAAGGACAGGCGCAGCAGGATTGTATGCACTTGTCGTTATCGTGGCGGCCTGGCGAGCAGCCGACGCGCGAGCAGATGGAAGAAGCCGCGCGCGACGCCTTGAAGGCGCTCGGCATGGGCAACGCCAAGGCCCTCTTTGTCGCCCACGATGACGAGGATTATTCGCACGTCCACATCGTCGCCTCCAACATCAACCCGGCGACCGGCTACCGCTACGACTTGGCCGCCAGCCAACGCAAGCTTTCGGCATGGGCGCTCGACTACGAGCGGGATCACGGCGGCGTCATCTCGACCCGGCGCGAAACCGCGAACGAATTGCGCGACGCGATAGCGCGGCGCGACGCCGGCGACGTGCTCGAGGCTTTGACCAAGCAGCGATCGACGTTCACGCCCGCGACGCTCGAGATCGCGCTTGCGAAGGAGATCAAGGGCGAGCTGGCGCGCGCGCAGTTCGCCGACGAGATTTTGGATCACGCCAACATCGTGCATTTGTCCGACCGGCCGGGCGGCCCGACGACGCGCTACACCACGCGCGCCGTCCTAGAGGCCGAGCTGTACGTGATGCGCTCGGCCGAAGGCTTGGCGGCGCGCACCGGGTTTCAGATCGACGCCAAGCAGCGGGCGGCGATCCTCAATTCGGAACGCTTCGACGGGATCACCCGCGAGCAGGCCCGCGCGTTCAGCCATGCGGTAGGCCCGGAAGGGCTTTCGATCATCGACGGCCAGGCCGGGACCGGCAAGAGCTACACCATCGCGGCGATCCGCGAAGCCTACGAGGCCGCCGGCGCGCGCGTGATCGGGCTCGCCCCGACCAACGCCGTCGCGCAGGACATGCGCGGCGATGGTTTCGGCCATGCCGCGACCATCCATAGCGAGCTGTTCGCGTTGAACAACGGCCGCAGCAAATGGGACGGCCGAACCGTCGTCATCGTGGACGAAGCGGCGATGCTCGACACCAAGCTAATGGCAATGGTCACGGCGCACGCGCACGACGCCGGCGCGAAATTGATCCTTGTCGGCGACGATCGCCAGCTTTCGAGCATCGACCGGGGCGGCATGTTCGGGGCGCTCAAAGATCGCCACGGCTCGGCAGCGCTTACCGAAGTCAAGCGGCAGCACAAGGTAGACGACCGGCGCGCGGCCGAGATGATGGCCGAGGGCAATTTTCACGACGCGTTGAACATCTACCAGGACAAGGGCGCGATCCACTGGACCCGCACCCAGGGCGAGGCGCGCGCCGAGCTGGTTGACCAATGGGCGAAGGACAGCGCCGCTCGACCCGACAAGACCCGCTTTGTGTTCGCTTACACCAATGACGACGTGAGCCAGCTTAACGAGGCGTTGCGCGACGTGCGAAAGCAGCGCGGCGAGCTCGGCCAGGATCACGAGATCGACACCGCGACCGGCCGGCAGAAATTCGCGGCCGGCGACCGCATCCAATTCACCGCGACCGACAAGCAGGCCGGCATCGTCAACGGCGCGGCCGGCACCATCGAGGCGATCGACGGAACGCACATCGCGGTGAAGCTCGACGGCAAGCAGCCGAAGATGATCAATTTCGATGCCACGAGCTTCGACCAGTTCCGCCACGGCTACGCCGGCACGATCTACCGAGGGCAGGGCCGCACCCTCGATCAAACCTATCTCTATCACTCGGAACACTGGCGATCGGCGGCGAGCTACGTCGCGTTGACCCGGCACCGGGACAAGGCCGAGCTATTTGTCGCGCGCAACACGGCGGCCGACATCACGCAATTGGCCCGACAAATGGCGCGCACCGACGACCGGCGGGCGGCCTCGATGTTCCACCATCGGCAGGACATCGGCCCGGTACGGTCGATGACCGCGCGCGAAGTGCTGGAGCGCTTCGCCGGCGAGAGCTTCCGCCAGCCGCCGGATCAGCAGCGCCGGCGCGGCCCCGAGGGCGGCGCGCCTGTTCGCGACTATGGCCCGAAACCGAAACCTCCCTGGCCGTCAGCCCGCGAGCAGCGGCGGCCCTATCAACATAAGGAGCAAGTCGCAATGGGGCCGGGAGATATGGGCATAGACGACGAACGGCGGAAACGCCGTTCTGCGCCCATTGTCGATTTGATGACACCCGACGCGATTCAAGAAACCGTAGACCAGCCGCCGAGCCCGCAGCAGCCGGATGACGCGCGCGAGGAAATGACGATTGAGGGCATCCTGCAAAACCCGTGGACAGCGGTTGACCTCGATTTGCCGAAGGACGCTGACCGGGCTTTTCTCAGGACGGCGGCGCGCGCCGCCGATACCTGCGCGCAGACGGCTTTTGCCTATGGCCGAGTTGCCGCCGTTGTCGAACCCGAGCGAGCCGAATTTTACCGCGAGCGGTACGAAGCCGCCGCCGAGCGCCGAACCGAGGCGCAGCAACAGCTTGAACGGTTGCGGCCCGAGCAAACCGCCGACGTATCGGCGTTTTTTCACCCCGAATTGGCACAGCAGCAAGCCGAGGCTGTATTGCGGGCTCAAGACGCAACAGCCGCATTGGCGCGCGACCCAAGCCGGCACACAGATTATTTTGCAAGACCCGAAGAAATCCGCGAGAACCCGTGGAACGCCTTGAAGTACCCACCGGCCCCGAACGCCAGCCCTGACTTTTTAAATCTACTCGCGGAAACCTATGTCAGTTTGCACCATATCGCACGTGAGCAGCGGGAGGTAAGTTACACCCCCGCCGAGCGGGAAATTTGGGAGGGTTACGCGAGGCTCGCACACAGCAGCCTAGGATACGCCTGCGGATTGCTCCGCGAGAATTACGGCCGGGAATTTCAGGCCGCAGCGGCGAGCGCGACCGAGCGCGATCTAGCCGCCGAGGCCGGGCCGACGCGCGCCCGGCCTGTCACGCAGGACAACGAGCCGCAACCAGCAATGACGCGCGAGGCCATCGAGCGCGATCCGTGGAACGCCGTCGCGCTCGACCTTCCGGCCGACGCCGACCATGAATTGCTATTCCTTGTCGCCAGCACCACGCGCGAATTGCAATCGACCCTTGCCCAGCGCGGCAACGAGGCCGTAACGCCCGACCAGCAGCAGCTATGGCTCGACCTCGCGGAGCAGGCCAAGGCACGGCAGACGGAAGCCGAAACGCAAATCGTGGCGCTCGATGCCGCGCCGCGTCCCGACCAGGATAAGGCCCAACCGCTCACGCTCGACGAGATCGCCGAGCACGTGCAGCGCATCCTTGACGATCCGACCCGCCAGGCCGACGAGCTGGACGAAAGCGTGTTGCAGGCCCTACAGAACCGCCGCGCGGCCGACATCGACGCCGCACAGACAGCCGCGACAGCGGCCGAGGATGAATTGACCA
>JBAUYV010000281.1:0-24001 GCA_049584975.1 Xanthobacteraceae bacterium
CCTCAATGCCAAAGAGAAAATCACCGAGTTGCCGCCACGCCCAGCTATTGGGAATCGTTGGAAGTTTGATCTCGTCACTCGGAGGAATCAGGTTCAATCGACGACGTTTCCCGAGAGCAAGCTCTCGGTCGCGTTCAAGACGCGCATCGGTAAGCGAGATTGTGCCATTTTCATTCGAGCGATCCTGCTCCCGCCACTCGCGTGTAAGTTCGCCGGTGACGGTGGCCTTGAGCAGCGCCCGGCGCCAAGTGTTGAGGTCTCCGCGGGCGTGCGCGAGCGCCGCTTTGCCGTCGGCGATTTCGGTAAACAATTCGTCGATGCGCGCCACGATCCGACGCTGTTCAGGTAGGGGAGCAATGGGAATAAGTTGGGCGCGAACGTCTTCGTCCAAAACTGCCGGCGGGCTGTTGCCGCGCTGAAGTGGAATCAGCATTTCCGTAAATTTGCGAGAGTGGACGAACCAAAATAGATAACGAGGTGCAATCGCTTTAGTTGGCCGAAGAACACAAAATGCTGTCGAGGCCACCGAACCTTCAAGTTCATCCGGAACAATCGCATTGTTTCGCAGATATACGCGCACGCAAGAAAGTAACGTGTCGCCGGACTGGATCGGCTGTCGGGCGCGGGATGGAGCTTGGGCAATTGGAAGAGTCTGCGGCTTAGTAACGTTGCCTTCTTCTATGGCGCTGAGGTCGACGTAGCGAAAGGTGCCTGTCAATTGTCGCGACGGATCAATTCGACCTGGATGTCCGGAAACATCTCCCAGCCGCGTCCACACCCAACCGTCGGGCAATTCCCACGGCCCGTCGCGATGAAATTCGATTGGCATTTTCCCTCGCGGCTCACTTCGTCATGGCCGGGCGTGTGCCGGCTGTTCATGTCTTCCGTGTCTCTCCGCAAGCAAGACGTGGATGCCCGGCGCAAGGCCGGGCATGACGCCCATGCTTACGCTACCAACGCATCCGATAGATCGCCGAGCATGGCATCGAGCCGAGGCCCGAACAGCGCTTGCGCTTTCAACAGCCCGCCCTTGTCGAAGAATGCCGGCACGTCCTGCAGGTCCTTGCGCTCCAGGCCGCCGTTCTGCGCTAGATAGTCGCGAATCGTCGTGAGCCACGTTAGCTGTTCTGCGGAATAATCGCGCCCCGCATTTTTCTCGCGACCGAGCCAGAGATTGAATTTCCCCGCGATTATTGAGGGCAATGGCTGGAGCACATCATCCTTTCCGAGTGCAAACCGCACCAGCATGACGATATCGGTGAGAATTCGTGTCGGATTACCGCGCACGCGGGCATCGTTGAGCCGCCTATAGGCGCGCCAGATTTCGGGCGGCTCAAGGAGCCACGGCGGGCGCCGCAGCGCCTCGCGCAGATCATCGAGCGCCTGATAAGTCAGAAGGCGTCGCGCATAGGGCCGGCCATAGAGAATTTGCAGGGCGACGATCCGATCCTTGTTGGCTTCGAGAAATTCCTTGAAGCGATCGATCGTGTTCTGCGCCTGCGCTTCGCTGTAACCGGACGAGATTACCTGGTCGGTGGAAATGGTGTCGATCTTGACGTCGGCTTTGGCCTTGGCCGCGATCAGTCCTTGACGGAGCGGCGGCGAATTGAAAGGGCCGCAGGCGAGTTGCTTGAGTTCCTCTTGCACATCGGCGGATTGCTCTGCAGTCGCGCCGGCCCCGTGCTTCGCTTGGACTGCAGTTGCTATGGAATCGGGCTCGATCGAAACGAGCAGGCCGCGCGCCAGATCAGCGAGCATCCTTCCGTCGGCAAGCTCCGTCAGTTCGGAAGCACTGTCGGGATCGAGCTTGTGGTCGAGCTTGGCGAGCCGCGCGGCAAGGGTTGAGATCGTGTCGTCTCGGCGATCGCCGGCGGCCACCTGTTCCAACAGCTTGTCGAATGCGATTTTGCGATCGCGATCGAGCGGAGCAGAGATCGTCTTGGCGCTTTCGGTAACGCCAACAGCGTCGATCAGAACGAAACGCGTCTTGGCGTCAGCGTCGGGAGTCACCGCCTGCAGGTCCGTGTTGCTTATGGTGCGGACGCCGCGACCTTTCATCTGTTCAAAATAGAGCTCCGAGCGTACGTCACGCAGGAAGATGAGAACCTCGATCGGCTTAACATCAGTGCCGGTCGCGATCATGTCGACGGTGACCGCGATGCGCGGATTAGCGTTGATGCGAAATTCCTTAATGAGCTGCTCGGGGTCGGCGTCTTGCACCCGATAAGTGATCTTCTGAGCAAAGTCGTTGCCCTTGCCGAACACCTCCCGCGCAATACCGACGATGTTCTCGGCGTGATTATCATCTTTGGCGAAGATGACCGTTTTCGGCACGGTGCTGCGGCCCGGGAAGAGTTCTGTAAATACCGTGTCGCGATAGGTCTCCAGAACCGTGCGAATTTGGTTCGGCGCGACCACCGAACGATCCAAGTCGCGCGGGGTGAAAACCAGATCGTCAGCAAGCGTTTCCCACCGCTGCTCCCGCGTGTGCTTGTCCATGACCGGGATGGTGTAGCCCTTCGAGACACGCGAGCCCTGCTCCCCGATGCGAGTACGGATTCGATAAATTTCGTAACCGACGTTCACACCGTCGACTACCGACCGTTCGTAGGGGTATTCGGCGACGATGTTTTTTGTTGAAGAATCCGAGGGTGTGCACGGAAGGCGTCGCGGTTAGTCCGACGATGAAGCCGTCAAAATATTCCAGCACTTGCCGCCACGAGCCGTAAATCGAGCGGTGACATTCGTCGGTGATGATGAGGTCGAAAGTTTCGATCGGCACCTGCGGATTGTAGGAGACGAGCTTGACCCCGTTATCATCGCGTTCGAAAGCGGAGGCGTCTTCCTCCTCCTCGCCGAGTTCCTTGCCGGTAAGGACGGAATAGACACGCTGGATGGTGGAGATGACAACAGCGGCATTGGTATCTAGTCCTGCCGAGCCAAGCTTCTGCACACCGTAAAGTTCGGGAAACAGCCGTCCAGTCCCCGGCGGCCGAAAGCCGGCATACTCCGTCGCGGTCTGATTGCCGAGGTTGCGGCGGTCGACGAGAAATAAAATGCGGCGGACCTCGGCATGTTTGAGCAAACGGTAGGATGCCGTACATGCGGTAAATGTTTTGCCGGCGCCCATCGTCATCTGGATCAGCGCACGAGGATCGTCTCGCGCCAGCGACTTTTCGAGACCGCCAATGGCTTCTATCTGGCAGGTGCGCAGCCCTTCGGTGACGAGCGCGGGCATGTGCCGAAGCCGAGCACGCAGCGTTTCGGGCTGGCTCAACCATAAGCGCAGAGTAATCGGGCGGTGAAACGTAAAGACGTGACGCGACCGCGGCTCGGGATCAGCAAGATCGCGGAAGATCGTCTCTTTGCCAGTCGAGACATATTCGAAGCGTCTTTTCTCGGGTCCGCCGGGCAGATAGTCCGGCGCACCACTCAGGTATCCGGCCGCCTGTTCGGAAAATCCACTGAGTGTCGTGCCGTCGGCTTTCGCTTCAATCACGCCGCACATAACAGTGTCGACGAAGAGTGCGTAATCTGCCGGCCCAGTCGGCGTCGGAAATTCCCGCACTGCCACGCCTAGCCCAGCGCTCAAATTCATTTCGTCACGGTTTTGAACGATCCAGCCGCATCCCAAAAGCTTCGCGTCGATTTCTGCGCGCGATTTATCTTCGGGATGAAAAGCCCGCACATCCATGAGGCTACCTTAGCGGGCAGTGTATCCTATTCTCAACTGAGATCGAATACCAAACCCGCGCGTTTTGGCGCGATCATGAGCCTTAAGTTAGAGGGAACACTACTGTTTAAGCGTGCAGGAGAGGAAAAATTAACCCTCACTCTAACCTTCTGTCATATTCAGGCGCCGCGTCGAGCAGCATTTGGCTGCGATCTCGTCGGCAAAGCCGAGCATGCGTGCAATCAGCATGGATTGCCGGATCAAGTCCGGCAATGACGAACAAACACACGGGCCAATATGGCAGATGCGCACACACGAGCGAGCCGACACTGCCGGTCGGTGCAGGTTGAAGGCCGCCGTTTGTCTCGCGCGCTCCGGGAATATTGCCGGGGACGGGTCCATCTTGAGCGGGCGGTTGAGGGCGCTTTCGCCACTCGAAAGACAACGTTGGCGAAAATTAGTGGGGACTGCCGCTGTTTTCGCGGGCGAAAAAATAGATAGCCATATTGTGGACGGATTTGAGATCGAGGCCGCAAGAGCGGGCCGGGGGGTGCGCACGACGACGGCCAAGGGCGCCGAACCGGAGATTTATGTCCACACCTTTGCGCGAAGGCGTTCAGCGCCTTGAAGTCACCCTGCGAGTCACGCTTGGCGTGCTCGCGCTCGCAAGCGGGGTCTACACCTTCCGCGGCGCCCGCAATCTTCTTAATGGCGATCCCACAACGGTGTTTTACGCGGCCGTGATCTACTCGGTCGCGGTGTCGGTGGGCATCTACGCATTCTGGATGTTCCTGATGCGTATCATGCCGCATGTGCGCGACATTCATAGCCGCGGTCTTTCGTTCGGCTGCATGGTGCTGGGTTCGCTGATGATCGTTGCCATGTCGGCCTGGCTCAATGCGTCCGCGCTCGCGGGCGCCGCGGCCGTCCAGCAGCATCTGGCGAACACGCTTGAGGGCTATACGCGCGACCTGAGCAAAGCCTACAGCAACGGCCTGGCGGCGTAGAGCCTGCTGCCCGACATCAAGGTGGGGTCGGACCGTTTTGCCAAGCTCGCCGAGGCCGAGCGCGGCGGCTCGCTGACCGGCACCGGTGGGTCCGGCACCGTGGTGCAATTGCTGACGCAGATGTCCGGCCAGCTCGCCGGGCTCTCGCAGGAGGTCACCCAGTCGGCGGATCGCATGAAGGCGCTGTTCGACCAAGGCGGCCAGCATCTGGAAAAGATGCGGGAACTGGTCTCCGAGCGCGGCCTCATCAATGAACGCAGCGACGCGTTCGGCAAAGAGTCCATGGCGCTTCTGGGAACGATCGCATCCTTGCAGCAGATGTCGATAGCGCCGGCCGTCAAGCGCACGGCCGAAGGGCTTGCGTCCGGCTTCATCGCGCCGGCCGCCGCCGGCAGAGGCGATCTCGGAGAACGGCAGGCCGCGATGGTGGACAAGGTGCAGGCGGCGGTGATCGCGCAGTCGGCAGCGCTGTCTGCCGCGGCCGATAAGATTCTCGCGCTGCCCGCCGTGCAGTCCGCGCGGTTCCGGCCCATGTCCGAGGCGGAAGCGGTCTTGATCTATGCGGCCGACTTCGCCCCGAGCTGGGCCGGCGCCATTTCCATCGACCTGCTTCCTGCGGTGCTGGTGCTGATCCTGTGCGTGGTCCATGCCAGCCTCCGTCGCGAGGGCCAGCCGATTTCCACCATCAACACCATGACGGCCTCCGAGTTGATCACCGCGCTGCGTTTGGCGCGCGAGGTGGACGACGCCCATGAGGCGACACGCGCGCACATCGCCGACGATCTGGCCGGTAGGCCGCAGGCGCCGCGAACGCGCGCCGCCAATGATCTGGCGGATATGCCGCGGGCGACCCTGCCACGCGCCGCCAAATTGCCGGACGCGCCCGGGAAGCAGCCAAGCGTTCCGGCCAAGGATCTCGATCAAATGGTGCGGGCCGAGCTGGAGCGCCTGCTGGGGAGGAGCCTGAAGGAAAAATCGCCAGCCTTGATCCCCGAAAATGACCTGCCGTCGGCGCCGATGAGGGACCTCAATGGCACCGCGCGGACGCAGCTTCGCGTTGCCAGGTCGGATTGACGGCTAAGTCGGATTGACGGCGGGTGTCGTCACGAGATCGGTTCTTCACGTTCAACAACGCGCAACTTGCGCACGGTCAACTCATCAACCTCCAGCGCGCCAAAACGCGCCTTCTTGATCGTTAAGCGGCCGACCGCAAGGCGGCCAATCGCCAGGGCGCCAATGGCGATCGCGCCGAACGCTGCCGCGCCCAGCGCCAGCGCGAGCAGGCTCGTTGCGGGCACGCCTTTGGAATGCCTCGTTACTTCGCGTACCATGTGCGACCTCCATCAGTGTACAACGCGATAGATAAAGCATGCGCATCCTACTATGCCTAAACCGCGACTTCATGAGCAATATAGCGCTCAATCGATTGCAGCATGGGTTGGAAGGCCACATCACCGATATCGTGTTGTCAAAGGGCATCGGCAAAAAATCATCGCCCAAAGCGCCTGCGATCGAGCAATGGCAGCAACTTGAAAATCGCCTCATCGAGAACGGGCTGTTTCCATTGCTGGAGAAATCCAGCCCGGCTGCCTCGCATAATCGGTTTCAATCGTTCAACAAGCTTGCACAAGCCACGGCCAGCAAGACCGTCAGGGAGTTTCCCAATATCAACGAGGGGGAGGGCTTGGCGTATGTCCGGCAATTCAATCCCGATGTGATTATTTCCATCCGATTTGGGCAGATATTCAAGTCGCCCGTCATCGACATTCCGCGCTTCGGTATTATCAATCTGCACTCGGGCGTGTTGCCTGATTATCGCGGAATACTCGCCACCTTTTGGGCCATTCTGAATGATGAATCACACATCGGCTGCACGCTCCATTATGTGACCGACAGCACGATCGATACCGGCGAAATTATTGGCATTCATAAAATACCCGCCGATAACAAGCGCTCCTTGTTGTGGAATATCGCCGCGCTTTACGAAGGCGGCACAGTCCTGATTTCCGATGCCGTCGAAAAGCTGAAGAGCAACACGCCGATAACGGGCGATCCGCAAGACAATTCAAGAGGCCGATATTTTTCCTTTCCCGCAGAGCGTGACATAACGGAATTTCTGGCGAAGGATTATCGGCTCTATTCGATGGAAGACTATATCGCGCTGCTGCACTGGTACGGCGTTGATAAAGACGCCTTGCCGATAGAAGCGCATTTTAAGGCAACCGCTGCGTCCTTGTAGTTTTGCCTTGCTTCTTCACCACACGGCGCGGAGCCTGTCATCGGGCGGTCACGTCGGACCGGCCACCTTCCGCTAATCCGCCCCACTGGCTACCCCAACTGGCACTCAATGTGCATGCCCGCGAAACCGATATGCAGCACGACTACGACATGATCGTCATCGGCAGCGGTCCGTCCGGGAGGCGGGCCGCGGTCCAATCGGCAAAGCTCGGAAAATCGGTCCTGGTGGTGGAGAAAGGCCGCCGGGTCGGCGGCGTGTCGGTGCATACCGGGACGATCCCGTCCAAAACCTTGCGCGAGACGGTGCTCAATCTGTCCGGCTGGCGCGAGCGCGGTTTCTACGGGCGCTCCTACCGCGTCAAGCAGGACATCGATGCCGGCGACCTCATGGTGCGGCTGCGCAAGACGCTCGACCACGAAGTCGAGGTGCTGGAGCATCAGTTCAACCGCAATGCGGTCAAGCACACCCGCGGCGAAGGCCGCTTCGTCGGGCCGCATGAGATCGAGGTGACAGCCGAGGGCGGCGAAACCCAGGTCTTCCGCGGCGACAATATTCTGATCGCCTGCGGCACGCGGCCGTACCGGCCGGACTATGTGCCGTTCAACGGCAAGACCGTGTTCGACAGCGACGAGATCATCGACCTGCCGGCGCTGCCGCGCAGCCTGACGGTGATCGGCGCCGGCGTCATCGGCGTCGAATACGCCACCATCTTCAACGCGCTCGATGTCGCCGTCACGCTGATCGAGCCGCGCCCGAGCCTGCTCGATTTCGTCGACCGCGAATTGATCGAGGAGTTCGTGCACGACCTGCGCGACCGCAACCTCGCCATGCGGTTCGGCGCCGCGGTGACGGCCATCGAAATCGGCGCCAACGGCCGGCCGACCACCAAGCTTGCCGACGGCCGCACCGTCACCACCGAAATGCTGCTGTTCGCCGCCGGCCGCGTCGGTGCCATCGACAATCTCAATCTCGGCGCCGTTGGCATCGACGTCGACAATCGCGGACACATCAAGGTCGAGCCGAAGACGATGCAGACCTCGGTGCCGCACATCTTCGCCTCGGGCGACGTGATCGGGTTTCCGAGCCTGGCTTCGACTTCGATGGAGCAGGGGCGCGTGGCGGCCTGCCACGCCTTTGGCATGCCGCCGCCACCGCCGCCGGAGTTTTTTCCTTACGGAATTTATTCGGTGCCGGAGATTTCCACCGTCGGCATGAGCGAGGAGGAAGTGCGGCGGCGCGAGATCCCTTACGAGTGCGGCATCGCGCGCTTCCGCGAGACCTCGCGAGGCCACATCATGGGGCTCAGCAACGGCATGATGAAGATGATCTTCTCCACGCGGTCGCGGCGGCTCCTGGGCGTGCACATCGTCGGTGAAGGCGCCACCGAACTCATCCATATCGGCCAGGCGGTGCTCAACCTCAAAGGCACCATCGATTATTTCATCGAGAACACCTTCAACTATCCGACCCTGGCCGAGGCCTACAAGATCGCCGGGCTCGATGCGTGGAACCGGATGGGTCATCACGGGTAGCGAAAGGTGGGCAAAGGCGCCAACGGGTCCGCGCGAAGCGCGGCCCGATGACAAGCTCCGCGCCGTGCCCACGTCGGTCTCAACGGAAATTCCTAGGCGTCAACGCAAGCTGCAAGTCAGCCGAGGGCACGCTTGGCTTTGCCCAGCCTACGCTTCCTTTGAGGAAAGCCGGTGGCGACATCGCCTCGCCTCAGGCGGCTGACGCGGTCGCGCGGACTTCCAGACGCACGCCGGTCTTTTTTTGCAGGACACCGATGACGTCGGTGAGATTGACCGCGGTTGGATTGCCGCCCGGTCCGAACATGCGCATCAGGCTCTTGACCGGCGTTCCGGTGGCCGCGGCCAGCTTCTCGAAGCCGATGGTCGCGTTGATGTAAGCGCGCAGCGCCGCTTTGGCGGTATCGAGGTCGCCGGCGAGCAGGGCTTGGATGGCTTCGCTGAAAAGCGCAGCTCGGAACGCGGGATCGCGCGTTGCGCGCTTGCGCACTGTCGCGTTGAAGCTGCGGGTCAGAGGCATGGTCTTCTATCTCCTGCGCATGGTCACCTTGCGCGCTTTGTAAAGCCGCCAGAGCGCCAGTGCGTTGGCGATGTCCGACTGCTGGCGGCGCTTGATGCCGCCGCCAAGCAGCACGACAAGCATCTTGCCGTCCCAGCCGAAGTAGACGCGATAGCCAGGACCGCGATCGATCCGAATCTCTGCGGCGCCTTCGCCGATGGACTTCACGCGCGACGTGTTACCGTCCGCTAAGCGCTCGATCGCAACCGTGACGATCGCTGCCGCCCGCGGGTCAAGAGAATAGAACCATTGCTGGTACGGGCTTTCACCTTGCGCGTTAAGACATTCGACGATTTCGATCATTCAGTACCATATATGTTACCATATTGCAACCGCGCCGAAGAGGCTCCAATCGCGGCGCCGGATCCTCACCCCAGCCGGCGGTCGTATTCCAGCACCGCATTCAGCAGCACCTGGGCGCCGGCGGCGCATTCGTCGAAGCTTGTTGATTCCGCCTCGTTGTGTGAAATCCCGCCGGCGCAGGGCACGAAGATCATGGTGGTGGGCGCGACGCGCGCCACGTAGACGGCGTCGTGGCCGGCGCCCGAGATCATGTCGCGCGACTTGAAGCCTGCCTTCTGCGCGCCGATGCGCACGCATTCGATCAGTTCGGGGGCGAATTTCACGGCCGGCGAGTTCCAGATGCGCGCTTCGGTGTAGGAGAGATTGAGCGGCGGAAGAATCTCCACGAGGGCGGCGCGCAGTTTCGCCTCCATGGCGTCGAGCACTTTTTCGTCGGGATGGCGGAAATCCACGGTGAAGAAAACCTCGCCGGGAACGACGTTGCGGCTGTTCGGCTTGTTCTCGATCAGGCCTACGGTGCCGACGGCGTCGGCGTGCTCGCGCGCGATGGCATCGATGCGCTCGATCATGCGCGCGGCGCCGAGGAGCGCATTCTTGCGCAGCCGCATGGGCGTCGCGCCGGTGTGGGCCTCCTGGCCGGTGACGGTGACTTCGTACCAGCGCATGCCCTGGACGCCTTGGACGACGCCGATCATGCAGCCTTCATCTTCGAGGATCGGGCCTTGCTCGATGTGCAGCTCGAACATCGCCGCGAGCTTATGGGCGCCGGCCTTTTCGCCGCCCTTGTAGCCGATCCGCTCGAGTTCCTCCCCAAACCTCCTCCCGTCTCGATCCATGCGCGAATAGGCGTAGTCGGGCGTGAACACGCCGGCGAAGACGCCGGAGGCGAGCATGGGCGGCGCGAAGCGCGAGCCTTCCTCGTTGGTCCAGTTGACGATCTCGATGGGCGCGTTGGTCTCATAGCCGGCGTGGTGCAGCGTGCGCATGGCTTCGAGCGCGCCCAATACGCCGAGTACGCCGTCGAACTTGCCGCCGGTCGGCTGGGTGTCGAGATGCGAGCCCATGGCGATGGGCGGCAGGGCAGGGTGCTTGCCCTCGCGGCGTGCAAACATGTTGCCGACGTCGTCGACCGTCACCGTGCAGCCGAGCGCCTCGCATTGGGCTTTGAACCAATCGCGCACCTGCCGGTCGAGATCGGTCAACGTCAGCCGGCAGATACCGCCTTTGGCTGTGCCGCCGATCTGCGCCGTGTGCATCAACGAGTCCCACAGCCGCTGCCCGTCGATCTGAAGGTTTTGTCCTGCCTGCATTGTTAAGGCTCTCCACGCGTCAAGCGCAGGCTTGACCCGCGCATCCATGCTGAAGGGCAGCGTGCGAGTGCCTCGGCGTAACGCAAGGCGTTGAGGCAGCATGGATTGCCGGGTCGAGCCCGGCAATGACGAAGTCACGGCGTCACCTCCGCGCGCTCGACCTTGCGCGGCGCGGTCAGTGTGCGCCACGTTGTGTTTGCCACGTGCACGGCCGGGAAGGGTGCGCGTGCCACATATTGGCCCGCGCCCGCTCGCGCCCGCAGGTCGCCGTCGAGCCAGGTGATCTCGCCACGCGACAGCGTCGCGCGCGGCAGGCCGGTGCAGCGAAAGCCCTCGAAGACGTTGTAGTCGATGCGGCTTACTTGTTTGCCTGCCGCGATGGTCTTGGTGGCCTCGGGATCCCAGATGACAAGATCGGCATCGGAGCCCGCCGCCACCGCGCCCTTGCGCGGATAGACGTTGAGAATGCGCGCCGAATTTGCCGAGGTCACGGCGACGAATTCCTCTTTGGTGAGCCGTCCAGTGTTGACGCCAGCGGTCCACAGCACCGGCATCCGGTCTTCGAGGCCGCCGGTGCCGTTCGGTATTTTGGTGAAGTCGTCGCGGCCGAGGCGTTTCTGCGCGGTGGTGAAGGCGCAATGGTCGGTGGCGACGACCTGCAGCGAGCCCGATTGCAGTCCGGCCCAAAGGCTCGCCTGGTGATCCTTGGGCCGGAATGGCGGCGACATGACGCGTCGCGCCGCATAGTCCCAATCCTTGTGGCGATACTCGTCGTCGTCGAGCAGCAGGTGCTGGATCAATGGCTCGCCGTACACCCGTTTGCCCGCGGCGCGCGCCCGCGCGATGGCCTCGTGGGCCTCGCGCGAGGAGGTGTGAACCACGTAGAGCGGACAGCCCGCCATGTCGGCGATCATGATGGCCCGGTTGGTGGCTTCGCCTTCGACGGCCGGCGGACGCGAATAGGCGTGGCCCTCGGGGCCGGTTACGCCGGTGCCCAGGTAATGCTGTTGCAGGCGCCAGACCACATCGCCGTTTTCGGCGTGGACCAGCGGCATCGCCCCCAGGCCGGCGCAACGCTGGAACGAGTTGTAAAGCTCGTCATCGTTGACCATGAGGGCGCCCTTGTAGGCCATGAAGTGCTTGAACGTGTTGATGCCGTAGGTTTTGACGCATGTCTCCATCTCGTCGAAGACCTGCTTGTCCCACCAGGTGACGGCCATGTGGAAGCCGTAGTCGCAGGCCGCGCCCTCGGCCTTGCGGCGCCAATCCTGATAGGCCGCGAGCAGCGATTGCCCGGGATTGGGGATGCAGAAATCGACCACCATGGTGGTGCCGCCGGAGAGGGCGGCCTTGCTGCCCCACTCGAAATCGTCGGCCGACACGGCGCCCATGAACGCCAGCTCGAGATGGGTGTGCGGGTCGATCCCTCCCGGCATCACGTAGCAGCCGCCGGCATCGACAATCTCGGCACCGGCCGGCGCCTCGAGGTTGGCGCCGATCGCCACGATCGCGTCGTCGCGCACGAGAACGTCGGCGCGTCGCGAGGCGTCATGATTGACGATGGTGCCGCCGCGAATGAGCCTTGTCATTGCGTTCTCTCGTCTTGGTCAGTGCGTGGTCAGTCGCCGGCCGCTCATATTTGGCGCGTCAGCGCGCTTTGGTCAAAAGGAGCCGGCGAGGGTTCTCTGGCCTAGTCGGCCAAAGACCCATTCATTCAATGAATTATGGGGCTCGCGCGTTGGCCTAACTCACTGAATTTACGGCGAATCAGATATGATGCTGAAATCAACGCTGGAGCGGCGCCATGTTGCGCGTGCGGTTGAAGGCGGACGGACGGTTGGTCGAAATTCTCCCGGATGGCAGCGAGCGCGCCATTTCACCGGACCCGCGTTCCATTGTGACGGCTGCGCACAATGCTGCGCGGGCGGACGCGCGACTGCAGGATGCGAGGTACGCCCGCGGCGTGCGCGGGCGCACCGGGTTGACGCAATCCGCTTTCGCGGCGCGCATCGGCGTGCCGGTCGAGACCGTGCGCAACTGGGAACAGGGCAAACGCTCGCCGCGCGGGCCGGCCCGCGCGCTGCTCAAGGTCATCGAAGAAGCGCCCGAGGCCGCCTTCGCGGTGCTCGCCGGCAAGGACCGCTAAATCGTTTCGCACCTACAGCCACGTCTATGTTCCGGTCGCCCCTCGCCCGCCGCCGCGGGTGAGGATACATAAGCTCGAGCTTGGCAAGGAGCGTTGGATGCAGGTGATCGAAAGTCATGGCGCGCGGATTCCGGTCATCGGCTTCGGCACCATGACGCTGAAGGAGGATCTGTGTGTCGAATTGGTCGAGGCGGCGCTGCACCTCGGCTATCGCCATCTCGATACGGCGCAGAACTACGGCAACGAGCGCGAAGTCGGCGTCGGCATGCGCGCCTCTGGCATCAAGCGCGAGGAGATATTTCTCACCACCAAGGTCTGGTTCAATCGGCTCGCCGCCGGCGATCTGGAGCGTTCGGTCAACGAGAGCCTGGAGCGGCTGGCGCTGCCGTGGGTCGATCTGCTGTTGATCCACTGGCCCAATGTGCAGATCCCGCTTGCCGAGTCGATCGCGGCGCTATGCAAGGTCAAAAGCGCCGGTCTCGCCAAGCATATCGGCGTCGCCAATTTCAACATTGCCATGATCGAGGAGGCGCAGAAGGTCGCCGGCGGGGAGCTTGCGGTGCTGCAGATCGAAACGCACCCTTACCTCGATCAGACAAAGGTCGTCGCGGCGGCGCGCAAGGCCGGCATGGCGGTGGTCGGCTATTGCCCGCTGGCGCGCGGCAAGGTGCCGAGCGACGAGGTGCTGCAGCGCATCGGCCGCGCCCACGGCAAAACGCCTTCGCAGGTCGCGTTGCATTACCTCGAACAGCAAAGCATCATCCCGATCCCGCGTACGTCGAAGCGCGAGCGGCTTGCGGAAAATCTCGGCAGTCTCGAATTGACCCTGAGCGGCGCCGAGATGGCGGAGATCGATAAGCTCAAGCGGCCGAACGCGCGCATTGTGTCGCCGCCGCAGGCGCCCAAATGGGATTTATAAGCGGGACGCGTAAATAGGGCTCATAGGAAACATGAGCACGATCGGAGCAGTACCTGTCGTAGAGGCCAACGGGGCGAAAATCCCGCTGCTCGGGCTCGGCACCTGGGACCTGCGCGGCCGCACCTGCGCACGCATGGTCGAGCAGGCGTTACGCCTCGGCTACCCGCATATCGACACCGCGGAGATGTACGACAACGAACGCGAAGTCGGCGAGGGGCTGCGGGCGTCCGGGGTCAAGCGCGACAGCGTCTTCATCACCACCAAGATCTGGCCGAGTCATTTCGCGCCGCGCGACCTCGAACGCGCCGCGCGGGCATGCGTTGAGCGGCTGCGCCTGAGCGAGGTCGATCTCCTGCTGCTGCACTGGCCCAATCCGCAGGTGCCGCTTGCCGACACGATCGGCGCGCTCTGCAAGGTCAAGCGCGAAGGGCTGGCGCGCCACATCGGCGTCTCCAACTTCACCGTGGCGCTGCTCGCCGACGCTCTGAAGGTTGCCACCGAGCCGCTGGTCTGCGATCAGGTCGAGTGTCATCCATTCCTCGACCAGTCGAAGTTGCTGGCGACGTGCCGCCAGCACGGCATGGCGCTCGTCGCCTATAGCCCGCTAGCGCGCGGCGATCTTCGCAACGAAGCGCTGGTGCGCATCGGCGCCGCGCACAAAAAGACCACGGCGCAAATCTGCCTGCGCTATTTGGTGCAGCAAAACGTCGTGGTCATTCCGCGCACCAGCAAGGTCGAGCGGCTATCGGAAAACGCCGCGATCTTTGATTTCACCCTGAGCGAGCGCGAGATGGGTGACGTCGCCGCGCTCGGCCATCGCGACGGGCGGATCGTCGACTGGTCCTATTCGGGGCAGATGAAGTGGGATTAGGGCGTGGGCGCGCAAATTCCGCTTCGGGCCAACGTCCGTTATGCGATGCATTTCCCACCTAAGCTCGAACACGAGCATAGGTTCGAGCCAGCCTCTTCAGCGGTCACAAAATCATCATCGATAGGTATTCTGGCATCGCCCATCTATCCGCGAGTTTGGCAGGCAGACCGGCCCGGGCGATGTCTTGTGCGGCAAGAACACCACTCACTACTGTCGGGCCCATCCAATAACATCATGCCTTAAAATAAGC
The DNA here is from genome assembly GCA_049584975.1 of Xanthobacteraceae bacterium. Lineage (GTDB taxonomy): Bacteria > Pseudomonadota > Alphaproteobacteria > Rhizobiales > Xanthobacteraceae > BOG-931. The sequence goes on from JBAUYV010000281.1 coordinate 14,807, forward strand.
CGCAAACATGCCGACCGCGGCGGCGCCCATGCAGATGAACGTGAGCCAGAGAAAAAGATTAGACAGCCGACCGCTTTTGTATTCGCCCATGATTTCCGGATTGTTCGCGATTCTGGCAATCAGAAAAATAAGGGGTACCGCGACGACACCATTGATGACCGCGGTCACAACAAGTGCCCGGATTGGGTCAATTCCTACAAAATTAATCATCAACCCGATCAGCGTCGCAATGGTAATGACGCCATAAAAGCCATGCGCACGATTCAGTTTTTGGCTGAGGCTGGCACGCCAGTTGAGCGCCTCGGCTACTGCGTAAGAGGCGGAGCCTGATAGCACTGGCACAGCCAACAGGCCCAGGCCGATGACCCCGGTTGAGAAAATGACTTTCGCAATATAGCCCGCATTGGGGAACGTATGTACGAGCGGCTCAAGCGCTTTTGCCGCATCGGCGGGGGTCGCGATGTTGGTGACGCCGTTCCCATTAAGGACCGTTGCCGTCGTCACAATAATGGACCAAGCGATGACATTTGACGAAAACATGCCGGTAAAATTGTCGAGACGCATCCGCCAAATGTCGTGCCGATCTATATTTGGCGCGTCTGCGTCGCGAAGAAGATCTCGCTCGCGTTCTTCTTCAACTTCTTGACTCGCTTCCCAGAAAAACATGTAGGGCGAAATTGTCGTGCCAATCACTCCTGTAATGATGAACAGAAAGGCAAAACTGAATTCAAGGTGCGGAACGAATGTTGCCCGCAAAATTATAGGCCACGGCTCGGGTACAATAAAGACGGTGACAAGATAGGACAGGAGAAAGAGGGCCAGCCATTTGAGGATTCGGGCATAAACCCTGTAACTCGTAAAAATCTCCAAGATCAGAATAAACGCAGTGAAGCCCAGCGTGACGATGACGAAGTTTATTGGATACACGAGCTCTGCCGCGGCCGCCATCGCGCCGATGTCCGCGCCAATATTGATTGTATTCGCGATCAGGACGAGGAGAACGACTGCGCAAGTCATTTTCGTCCCGTAGTGTTGCTTCACTACGGCAACGATACCCTTCCCGGTAACAAGGCCAATTCGGGCGCACGCTTCCTGGATGGCCGTCATCAGCGGTAGCGTGAAGAGCGCTATCCAGAGTTGGCCGTACCCGAACTGGGCACCCGTCTGCGAGTATGTCGCGATGCCTGAGGGGTCGTCATCTGCGGCACCGGTAATCAGACCGGGTCCGAGAATGCGCAGAAAACGGCTGAATGGATTTTTTCTAAGAGGTCCTTTTTGTGTTCGCATAAGCCTCTTCAAACGGCGCGCCGCTGTATCTGGCGCTGAGTTTGTGCACGTCCCTTATTGCGGCAGTTACATGCCAGATCTGATTGCGGGACGCGTGCAGATTTGTATCAGCCCAGTGGAATTGGTGATCGACTCCATCCGAAGCGGTAAGCTGCGTCCGCTTGGCGTCACCACGACGACGCCATTGGTAGTCCTGCCGAACATTCCCACGATAAACCACTTCTTACCGGGCTGCGAGGGTGCTGGCTGGAATGGCGTCGGCGCGCCTCAAAACACCCCCAATGAGATCGTCGAACTCCTCAACAAGCTACGCAAATGTTTGTTCCGGGCGTATTGCTCACCCCAACAGGTCCACCGCGCGTCCCAAGATTTCAGCGTGACCTAGTCACGCAAAACAACATTGAGCAATGAGTTGTTGATTTTCAGGTGGCCATTATAGTCGATGAAGCCTAATTTCCTGAATTTGTTCATAAAGAAACTGACACGAGGACGGGTCGTGCCAATAATGCCCGCGAGCGTCTCTTGGCTAATCTTTGCGGGGATTGTCTGCGGGATATCGTCCTTGCCGAAATTCGCCAATAGAAGAAGTGTCCGTGCCAGGCGCTTTTCACTGGAGTTGAACAACTGATCAACCAAATCCTCTTCCACGCGGCTATTGCGAGTCAGGAGATGGACCATAAACATCTCGGCAAACGCCGGCTCGGCATGAAGGACACGGACCATTTCTGTTTTTGGCAGCCGCATCACTTCGCTCTCGGCCATGGTGCGGGCTGTCACCAAACGCAACGACTGCCCATTCAAACATCCCTCCCCGAAAAACTCACCTGCCCCAAGGACGCCAACGACCGCCTGCTTTCCCTGCTTTGACGTGACGGCAAGCTTGACCTTGCCCTTCTGGATGTAAAAAACCGCATCCGCAGGGTCCCCCTGTGAGAAGACTACGTCGTCTTTCCCGTAGTTGGTCAGGGTGCGGCCGCCATCCACCGTCGCCAAAAATAAGTTGGGATCGAATGTGCGCCTGCCTGCTTTTCTTGCCAAAGCGCTTCTCGTCTCGTTCACGGCCCCCACACACATATTATTTCACTTTGGCGCAAGACGGCACTTTCGCCTACGCCAGAACCGTTCTGATCCTAAGAATTTGAGAAACAACACTGTTTTCCAAGATTGGTCCCCATAAGAACGTCAAACGGATTATCGCTGTTGGTCGTTCGCGTTGGCTTTGCCCATCCCCCGCGCATGTCCGGTTGGGGGTAGTCTCAGAACTCGCGGGCGAGGTTGCGGGCGCTTGTCACCGAAGGTGGTGCTTGGGCTAGCAGCCCGCGCTCCGGACTGACGCCAGGTCAAAACTCGACGTCGAGCTCTTCCAGCTCATCGGGTTCGACCTTGGCGGCCTCGATCCATTCCTTCATGTCGGGCAGCGCCATGATGGTGCGGCAATAGGCGGAAGAAACCGGATCGATGGCGACGTCGTAGGTGAGAAAGCGCGTGCACACCGGCGCGTACATGGCGTCGGCGGCGCAGGGTTGTTTGCCGAACAGATATGGGCCTTCGTACTGGTCCAGACACTCGCGCCAGATCGCGGTGATGCGCTCGATGTCGCCGCGTGCGCCGGCCCAGGATTTGAAGCCGGGAAAATGCGCCTTCAGATTCATCGGCAGCGCCGAGCGCAGATTGGCAAAGCCGGAATGCATCTCGCCGCAGATCGCACGGCAATGCGCGCGTTGCGCTTGGTCCTTTGGAAGCAAGCCCGCCTCCGGGCTGATCTCATGGAGATACTCGGCGATCGCCAGCGTATCCCAGACCTTCAGCCCGTCATGATAGAGGCAGGGCACCAGGAAGGAGGGCGACAGCAGCAGGAGTTCGGCGCGGGTCGACGGGTCGTCGGTGCCGGCATGCTCCTCGGCGAAATCGAGCTTTGCCATTTTGCAGAGCAGCCAGCCGCGCAGCGACCAGGAGCCATAGTTCTTGCTAGCGATGGTAAGTTTGGCCTTGGCCATGCGGCGCTTCCCCCGTCAAGAATTTGACGCATTACCAATAAGTTGGAGCCGATTTCTGGCTCCCCGCATGAGCAAAGCGAAATGCGGCATCAGCATCCTCACTCAACCCCCAGATATTGCTACGTTCGTTCGGCTACACTTCAAGATTTGCACCGCTGCTAAGCATGTTCACATTCTTGTCGCAGTGCAACAAAAAATGCACTAGTTTCCACCCATTGGGGGGTCGAGCCGTCGCTAGACGGCCCTACGGCGCCCGTTTGGGCTGCGGATGCTGTACCTCGCCTACCAAGCTCAGTCCGATATCATGGTGCCGGTACGGGCGTGGGCCAATATGGCGATCGCCGCCGGTGGCCAGCCGCTGCTATCCGACAATCCGGCCATCCGCAACCTGACCGCGGCCTACGAGCTGATCGCGCGCGCCGGCCTTACCCATACTCGTCCGCCATTCGACATCGCCTCCGCCACGGTCGGCAATCGCGAGGTCGAGGTAATCGAGGAAGCCGCGGCCACGACGCCGTTCGGAACGCTCATGCACTTCAAGAAAGACATCGCTACCGCGCAGCCGCGCGTGCTTATGGTGGCGCCGCTCTCCGGCCATTTCGCGACCTTGCTGCGGGCTACCGTCCGCACCATGCTGCCCGACCACGACGTCTTCATCACCGACTGGCATAACGCCCGCGACGTGCCGCTCAGCGCCGGCCGTTTCGGCTTCGATGAGTACATCGACCACCTGATCAAGTTTCTGGAAGTTATGGGGCCAGGCACCCACGTGCTGGCAGTGTGCCAGCCGTGTGTCGCCGTGCTCGCGGCCGCAGCCGTGATGGCCCAGGCGCAGAATCCGGCGCAGCCGCGCAGCATGACACTGATGGCCGGCCCCATCGACACCAGGGTCAATCCCACCAAGGTCGATGAGCTCGCCAACAAGCACTCGATCGACTGGTTCGAGCGTACGCTTACGGCGTCGGTGCCGCTGCGTTATCCGGGCGCGTTTCGCCGCGTCTATCCGGGCTTTGTCCAGCTCGCCGCCTTCTTGAGCATGAACATCGACCGCCACGTGAAGGCGCATCGCGAACTGTACGAAAATCTCGCCAATGGCGAGCTCGAGAAGGCGGCAGTGACCAAGGCCTTTTACGATGAATATTTCGCCGTGCTCGATCTGACTGCCGAGTTTTATCTGGAGACCGTGCGCATCATCTTCCAGGAGTTCGCGCTGCCGCTCGGCAAGCTGCAATGGCACGGCAACCACGTCGACCCAAACGCGATCCGCCGCACCATGCTGCTCACCGTGGAGGGCGAGCGCGACGACATCTGCGCTGTCGGCCAGACGGTGGCGGCGCACGACCTGTGCAGCAAGCTACGGCCTTATCTGAGGCGCCACCACATGCAGGCCGGCGTCGGCCATTACGGCGTGTTCTCCGGCAAGCGCTGGGAGAACCAAGTTTATCCGATTTTGAAGAACGTGATCTTGTCGAGCGATTGAGTGGCGCGCTGTGGCGGCCCTGCGTCGGTGCGGGGGCTAAGATTATAGGCTGTTTCCCGGATGCGGCGCAGCACCAAAAGCGCATTCAAGCCCGTCTTTGACGCGCTATAGTGGCGCGCCGCTGTTCTGGGATCGTCTCACACTCCGCGCTTGTAACGATCCCGGGTCTGCAGCGCATCATTCCGCTTCGCCTCATGCTGCGCTGCGCCCGGGAAACGTCGCTTATGCGCCCGCGCCCGGCCTAATCCTTCAGCGCGGCAATTTGTTTGTTGAACCAGGTGAGTTCCTGCTGCCACTGAGGCCAGTCCGGATGTTCCGCGGTCAGGCGCACCATGATGGCGCGGCCGGCAGCAAAGGCGTCCCGCGCTTTCGCTTCCTGCTTCAGTTGCAAGTACACGCTGCCCACATTCTGGTAGGAGAGCGCCAAGTCGTGCTGCCAGCCGGCATTGGCGGTGTCGGATTGTGCCAGGCGTTCCCGGATGGATAGGCAGGTTTGATAAGAGACGAGCGCGGCCTCAAAGGCGTCTTGCGTCGCCTGCGCGTTTCCGAGTCTTTCGTAAGACGCCGATAAATCGCGTTGCCATCCGGCATTGCCGGTATCGGATTGCGCCAGGTGCTCCATGACGGCAAGGCTTGCCTGATAGGACTGTAGGGCGGCGGAAGGATTGGCCCGTGCTAGCTGCACATCGCCGACTTTGATATTTGAGACAAACAGGTCGCGTTGCCAATCGAAGTTGTTCTCATGCGCCGCGGCCAAGCGTGATATGATGTCGCGCTTGGCCATGTACGATTTCAGCGCGCCGGCAGGGTCACCTTGCGCGATCTGTGCGTCGCCGATCTTTTCGTAGCTGACGCCAAGATCAAACTGCCAGCCGGTGTTGCTGGCATCAGACTTTGTCAGGTGTTCCGTGATGGCGAAGGCTACTTGATAGGCGCCCAGCGCGGCGGGGAAGTTGCGCTTTGCCATTTCGACGTCGCCCACCTTGAAGTTCGAAACAAACAGGTCGCGCTGCCAGTCGGTGTTGGCAGGATCAGCCGCAGTCAGGCGTGTCATGATGCCGCGTTTGGCTTCATAGGACTGCAGGGCCCCTGTAAGGTTGCCTTGGGCCATCTGCACGTCGCCCATCTTTTCGTAGCTGACGCCGAGATCGTGCTGCCAGCCGGCATTGCCGGGATCGGCTTGCGCGAGCCGCTTCCTGATGTCGAGGCTTGCTTGGTAGGAGGCGAAGGCCGCGGCCAAGTCGCCTTGGGTCACCTCCGCGTTGCCAACCCGCTCATATGAAACCGCAAGATCGCGCTGCCGGCTGGCATTGCCGGCATCGGCCTGCGCCAGGCGTTGAATGGTGGCGAGGCCGGCTTGATAGGATGCGAGGGCAGCCGGTCGGTCGCCGAGTGCGAGCTCCACATCGCCGACTTTTGCACGCGAGACAAACAGGTCTTGCTGCCAGGCAGCGTTGCCGGGATCGGCGAGCGTCAATTGTTCCATGATCGTCTGGCCGGCCAAATACGATGTGAGGGCGGACGCCAGATCGCCCTGCGCCAGTACGACGTCGCCGATCTTGTTGTGCGATACGGATAGGTTGCGTTGCCTTTCGGTGTTGCCGGCGTCGGCTTTCGCCAGCCGCTCCCGGATGGCTAGGCCCGCCCGGTACGACGCGAGCGCTGCCGAGGCGTAGCCCTGCGCCACGTCCACATTGCCGACTTCGTCGTAGGCGTCGGCGAGGTCGTTCTCATAGGTGGAGTCGTTGGGTTTGGAGGCGGCAAGATCGGACAGCAAGTGCAATGCCTGTTCGGCATGGCCGCGCTCGTTCGTGGTTTCACCCAAAGCCGCATAGTTGCGCGCGAACGCGATCAGCATTTCAGCCTTGCGGAATCGCAGTTCCGGCGTCGGCCGGCCGTACTGAGCCATGGTGTCGAACAGACCATCCGCCCTGTTGAGAAGCTCAAGCGTAGCGGCCCGCGGCACATTATATTTGTCGGCCTGGGCGACGGCCGTGTCCACGATATCGGTCGCGGTTTTGAGCGCGGCGTTGAGGAAAGCCTCGTTGGTCTTCAGCTGCTGCCAGGCATAGATGGCGCTGCCGGTCGCCGCGATCGCGAGCACGAAGCACACGCCCGCGACCGCGGACCAGACGCGCATTTGCCGCCGGCGTGCCCGTTCGGCGCGGCGAAAAATCTCGTCGGCCGCTAGCCCGGTCAGTCCGGCGATGGTCTTGGCAAGGCCGAGACTCTTGCCGTCGGCGCTTTCGCGCAGATCCGGACCGAGGATGATGATCGGGCGATCGGTGACGCTGCCGTCCGCCGCAAGCTCGAAACGTAAAGCCGGCGGGAAATTGTCCGGCGCCGTGCCCTCGATGATCACTGGGATAACGGGCCGCCCCGGATGGCGCGAGCGAAACAGCCGCACCTCCTCGTTGACCACCGGACGCGACGCGGACACCGGCGAACAAAGAACAATGAGCGCCGCCGAAGCATCGATGGCCGCAAGCGTGGCGTCGGTCAGCGAATGGCCGCCGGAGAAATCCTCGCGATCGCGAAAGATTGGCCGCACCGCGCTTGGGACCGGACCGAGCGCTGTCGCGCGGCCGACCAGGTCCTTGTCGATGCGGAAGGTTTCGAGCCGCGAATGTAGCCATCTGGCCCAGCCAACGTCGCGATGGCTGTAGCTCAGAAACGCGCGGTACCTGATGGAGGCAATGTCCGCCACGCTCGCCCCTGCAAACGGAATCGGTCAATGACCGACCTGCATCAGAGTGGAGACGATATTCACGGTCAACGCGAGCACCGTCACGTTGAAGAAGAAAGAAATGACCCCATGCGCGGCCGTCAGTCGCCGGATGACCTTGCTGGTAATTTGAACGTCCGAGACCTGCGCGGTCATGGCGACGACGAGCGAATAGTACAGGAAGTCCCAGTAGTCCGGGTCTTCATTGCCGGGAAAGATCAGGCCGCCGATCCGGTGGTCGCCGCCCTCGCCGTAGAACTCATGGGCATAATGCAGGGCGAATATCGTGTGCATGAACGCCCAGGACAGCAGAATTGTGCCAATGCCCATCGCAACCTGATACGAGCTGGGCGATTGGCCTAGTTCGGCCACGACGGCCGCGAGGCTGGCGAGGGCCGCCGCCGTAGTGAGCACCAGAAGGGCGATCGCGCCCTCGTCTTCGACGGCCGCTCTTTCGCGGATTCTCGCGATCGACTCGTGCGCCATGAGCCGGCAGATTAGCGCCAGATAGAGCGCAAGTCCGCAGTCCCAGCCGACGAGGATGCGCGTTGCCGGGCGCCAGGGCACGAGCAGCAGCGCCAGCATCACCGCGATGCCGAACGCGGTTGAAAGACATAACCGGATATGCAGGCGCCAAAACCGCGTGAACGGCGTCAGCTCGCTTAGCTCACGCCAATTCGGAGTTGGCCCGGCAAAAGGGAATTTGTCCAAATCGGATACCTAAGCGCCATCCTGCCGACGTGCGGCCTTTGGAATATTCCATAGTCAGAATAATAAATGCCCTGGCCCCATGACTAGATCGGAGAACCAGGTCGCGATTCCGGGCATGAAGCACATGGAGCAGCGCCATGCCGACCGACATGAGCAAGTAGGGAATCCGACGGCGGCGGCCGGTCCGGTCGATAAAATCGCTCAGGCTCACCGCATCGCCGCCGCGATATTGCCACCGTCGACCGTGGTCACGTCGGCGGTGGTTTTCAGCGCCAGTGCGTGATGCAAAAACGCCTGCGCGACGTCATCGGCAGTCACCTCGCGGCCGAGCAGATTGCCGCTCATGTAGTCCTTCTCGCTCAGCCCGCGCGCCTTGGAGCGCGACGCGATCATGTCGGACGTGAGCAGGCCCGAGCGGATGCGGTCGGCGTTCACCGCATTGGCGCGGATGCCGTCGACGCCGTAATCGAGCGCGTATTGGCGCATGAGCGCGAGCTCCGCGGCTTTCGGAATGCCGTAAGGCCCGAAATTCGGTCCCGGATTCACCGCCTGTTTGGAGACGTTGAACAGAAGACAGCCGCCGGTGCCTTGCGCCAGCATGATCTTCACGGCGGCCTGCGCCACGCGCTGATGGCCGTAGAAGTTCAGCTCGAAGCTTTTGCGCATGACCGCTTCGTCGACTTCGCCGATGCGGCCCTGCCAAGCGGCGCCAGCGTTGGACACGACGATGTCGACGCCGCCGAATTCCTTGACGATTTTGTCGAACGCGGTGCGCACCGACTCGGCGTCGGTCACGTCGCACACAACCGGCAGCGCAGCGGGCCCAATCTTCTCTGCCCGCGCGCCGGCCGCGGAAAAGTTCACGTCGAGCAGGGCGACTTCGGCGCCAGCCGCCGCGAAGGTTCGAGCCGTTGCGGCGCCAATGGCGCCGCCCGCGCCGGTGACGGCGGCGATCTGCCCGGAGAGCGGCAACCCCCTCCCTAACCCTCCCCCGC
>JBAUYV010000282.1:0-1511 GCA_049584975.1 Xanthobacteraceae bacterium
GGCCATGACCAGCGACCACCTTCCCACCACGATCGTCCCCGCCCGTGCTTCTCGCATGCTCACCGCCGCCGAGTTCCACCAGCTCGCCGACGTGCCGCCCGAGATCGAGTGGTTCCGCAATCTCACGAACCCGAGCACCCGCCGCGCGTACGAAACCGCCGTCAAAGACTTCATGCGCTTCACCGGCATCCGCCGACCGGAAGAATTTCGGATCGTCACGCGCGCGCATATCATCGCCTGGCGCGACGAGCTGGCGCAGCGCGCCCTCGGCGGCAGCACGATCCGGCACCGGCTGGCGTCGCTAGCATCGCTGTTCGAATATCTCTGCGATAAGAACGCCGTCACCCATAATCCTGTCAAAGGCGTTGAGCGGCCGAAAACGGAAAGCGGCGAAGGCAAGACGCCGGCGATTGCAGATCATCAGGCCCGCAAACTCCTCGAGGCCCCGCAGGCCGACAACATCCGCAGCAAGCGCGACCGCGCCATTCTCTCCACCCTGTTATTTCACGCGTTGCGCCGCGAGGAACTCACCAAGCTCAAGGTCAAGGACTTCCGCCACGTTCGCAAAGGCGTCCCGCACCTCAAAGTGTCGGGCAAAGGCGGCAAGACGCGTTATCTGCCTCTGCATCCGGGCACCAACGGCCTCGTCAATGACTACCTCGACGCGGCCGGCCACGGAGCCGACGACGGCGGCGCGCTGTTCCGGCCCCTTCGCAACAACGCAACCGGCCGGCTCGACAAGGCGATCACGCCCGACGGCATTTACAAGCTTGTGCGGGCCTACTCCGCGCAGCTCGGATTTGAGATCGGGGCGCATGCGCTGCGTGCGACGGCCGCCACCAACGCGCTCGATCACCAGGCCGACATTGCCAAGGTGCAGGAGTGGCTTGGGCACGCCAACATTGCCACCACGCGGATCTACGATCACCGCCGTACGCGGCCGGAGGATAGCCCGACTTTCAAGGTCGCTTATTAACGAGGCGGCTAGGACGATGTCGATGAGATATACAACCGCACCGAAGAACGGCTCAAGTCGAGAGGATTTAGCCAAGATGTCGGCAATGGCATAGGACGAGCGTTTGCGGATCATCAAGCGCACCCACGAAGGCCGACAGATTGCGCGCGCGAAGGGCGTCAGGATGGGGCGCAAGCCGAAGCTCACTCCACACCAGACGAAGGAGGCGCGGCAGCGCCTCGCCAAGGGCGAGCCGACGCGACGACGTGCAGCTCGACCTATTTGTTCGTTGTGGTGAAGGAGCGCGCCGCTCGATTGCGTCTGCACCCCTGCCCTACCAACAACGGAACTCGGAGGCATCATGCATCACGTATCCAAAGTTTCCGTCGAAGGGTTCTGGGACACACACGACTTCGAATTGCCTCTTTTCCCCGAAGTTACATTCCTTATCGGGTCAAATGGGACTGGCAAGACCACGCTGATCAACTTGATAGCTGCGGCGTTGACGGCAGACTTCCGGACACTCGATCGTATCTCATTCAAGAAGATCGTGGTG